>DIUD01000070.1 GCA_002428225.1 Roseovarius sp. UBA6167
ATGCCGCCGGTATCCCTATTGCGCCTCTGGACTTTTGATAGCCCCCCCCCGGCGGGCAAGCCGAAGGAAAGGAGCCTCGGCCTGCCCTAAGCGCGCGTTGTTCCGCGCCGCGCGCTGTCTCTTAGCCTCTCACGCCGGTGATGGTGTGGAAGGCGGATGCGTGCTGCACCGCTACATCCGCGCGCAGGTGTGCTAGCATCCCGTATTGCATCACGTCCGCGTAACGCTCGCGCAGGATTTCGATGCGGACTTCGGCGCGCATCCCGACCAGCAGGTGAGCAAAGTTGCCCGCGAAGATCGTGCTTTCGTCCGTGCCTGCGCCACCGTCCACGGGGATTGAGGTGGTCGTGAGCATCGGCGTTTCCTCGATCACGCGCGGCGCGGCCAGCGGCTGCCCATCAGATGCGGTCAGACCGGACATTGTGCCAGCATCCCGAGGGTGCATGATGATCGCATTCACCGGCCCGGCATTGGCGCTCAGGATGCCCGTGCGCGCAGCCACGAAAGGCGCGTAGGTGGTGAGCGCCGCGTTGTGTGCCGTGGTGCCGATGCCCGAGGTATTGGCGATGCCGCGCGGCTCTGGTGCGGTGCCGGTGCCCAGAAGGGCCACGCGGTCGAGTTCCACCGCCAGCGCCGCCGCGAGGATGCGAGGCAGTTCCTGTTCGAGATTTAGCGAATCCTCGAAAAGTTCCCGGCTCAGGCGTGTCAGGACGGCCAGCGATTTTGGCCTCATCGGCACGTTCCTGAAGGTCGGCTCCGATTCCGCGACCGATGCGTTTTCATCGCGCCATGCAGGCATCGGATCGGCAGCCACCGCTGCGATGCTGTGGCTGTCCGAGGTCAACGGCACGATTTGCGCGCCAGCCCGGAACACAACAGACTCGGCGCGCAAGGCGTCGATCAGCTGGGCCGAAAGGATGCTCGGAACGGTGTACCCTCCAGCGCTGTCGGTCCCTTCGGAAAGGGCGCGGCGTTCCAGGTCGTTTGTCGCCCCGAGCAGCATCGAGCGCAGGAAACGGCCCGTTGAAAGCTGCGCCATTTCGTCATCGGGCTTGCGTGCCGCTGCCCATGCGACCATGCGCTCCTCTTTTCTCAGGGCAAAGGATTTCTCGCCGGGTGCGAGGATCATGCCATCGCCGCGAGCCTCGCGATTTTCACCCACCGGACGGCGCGGGTCCGGGGTGTTCTCTGCGGCGCGATCTTCCGCGTCCGCGATCTGGTCGCGCAGTTCGTCAACGTCCAGAATCAGGGCGTTGAATTGCGCCTCGATCTTCCGGGCCTCCGCCTCGGGCGTCTGGTCGGTGATCTTCTGATACAGTTTGCGGGCGTCGCTCGCCTTCTTGCGATACTGCGATTTCAGTTCTTGAATGGTCATCTGTGTGTCCTTCGTCCTTGGGGCGCTCATATGAGAAAGCCGCCCCGGTTGTGGGGGTGGTGCTTTCTCCTTGCGCCTCTGGCGAAGGGTGGCCTGTCGAATTTGCGACGGCGTGCCCGGTATCGGGCAAATCACACTGGTAACATGATACCCCATTAGGTTCCGGCCTGTCAAGAAATTGCTGGCGCATTCGGAGCTTTCGGCGAAGGCGGGCGGCGCGAAAGTTCCGGCGGCGCTGTCGCTTGGTGTCTGTCATCAATGCGCCGCCCCGGTCGCGGCCTCGATCATGTCCGCGAGGCGGCGAAGCTGGCGCGCCGTCGCGGCGTCTCCCTCAAGAAGCTGCATCATCTGCTTCCCAGCCACGAGGTGAGCGGCGGCGCAGAAGCGAGCGCGCAGCGGGCCTTCGGGCAGGTTCTGGATGCGGTCGATGCGAGCCTGCACCGCCTGCGCGGCGGCCCCGTGTTCCTCGTCGCGGATGATCGCGGTCAGGGTGTCTTGTTCGGTCACGTCATTTCCTTTCTGTGATATTTCCATTCACTGGATCAGGCCTTTTCCAAGATTGATTTCATGCCCAAGCGTCTGGGTTTGTCACGTCGTCGGCTGCGTGCACCCAGCCGTCGGCGGCGGGTGCAACGCTCGGGGTATAAGGGGTATGTGTCGCACCCTCGTTGACCGGGCGTTGGCGGGGGGTTGTACCGGGCGTTGGATTTAGTGTTGCACCGGGGGTCGCACCCTCGGATTTCACGATATGCGAGCGGGCTTTCGCGCCCTTTCCATGGCTGGCGATTACGATCATGCCGCGCCCGAAAAGCGACTCCATGGCGGATTTCAGCGCCCGCTTTGTGCAGCCCTCGGCCTCGGGGTGGCCAGCGAATTGAGACGGCGCGTATGTCGGCCCAGGGCTGGCCGAGACGTATCGCCCTTGCGCGGTCAGGGCATCCAGCAGCTTGAGAAACACCCGCTCGCCCTTGGCCCCTGCCGCCCGCGCATCAAGGCCCGTGGGCTGCGCCTCTGCCACGAAAACGCCGGATTGCCACTTGAGGCTGATCTCGCCGCCCGTGCGCCCGTAGTTGGCCTTCTTGGTGGATAGCACCCGCGCATCTGGATCAGGCTCGAATCCGTTGTCGGTGATCCGCGACAGGTATAGTCGCGACCGGACGGAGTTATGCCAAGCCGTCGATCCACTCGTGCCGCTGCCAGAGTTCAGGCCGCTCAGCGATGGGTGGCTCAGTAGCAGGACGGCACATTTCTGCCGCAGGGCAAGCCCGCGCAGGATACCCACGAATTGCCGCACTTTGGCCCGGTCGTTTTCGCTTGCCGGATACACGTCGGCCAACGTGTCGAGCACGATCAGCGCAGGGGCTTCCTCAGCCGCCCGCTTGTCCAGTTCCTCGAAAAGCGCCGAGCGCACAAGCGCGGTATGGCCGTCGGTTGCCAGAAGCGCATCCTCGCCCGCCAGCGACCTCATTGTAAGGCCCGACAGGTCGTTATAGCCCCGTCCCTCGGCCCGCAGAATGTCATCGAGGCGGCGGTGAAGTTCGTCGTCGTCATCCTCGGCGCTCAAGAAGATCGCGCGCCCGGTGTTCACCGTCCTGCCGATCCATGCCGTTTGCGCCGCGACGGCGACCGCCAGCTGAAGCGCCAGGAGCGATTTTCCGGTGCCGCCGTCCCCGCTGAATAGCGTCACGGTCTTCCGTGGCACCAGCCCGTGCACCAGCCACTCACGGGGCGGCACGGGCCTGCCCTCTAGCGCGGAGGCGCTGTAGAAGGCCGACTCGCGATCCGGCGCGGGCCGAATGATCGTCGGGCCGCGTCGTGCTGGCGGCTGGCACTCGTCCTCGTATGCGCTCAAAGGCGGCAGCGATTGAAAGGTCATTCCAGCGCCTCCTTGCCCTGCCAGCGACGGTATGCGGCGATCTGGTCCAGGTATCCGCGCGCCGACGAAAACAGCGGCTCGGGCGCAGGTGGGCGCTCGGTCATGGGTGGCGTGCAGAAATTCGGCACGTCCGATTCGGCGAGGTGGTCAGAGATTCTCCCGAAAACCGCCTCGGCCCGCTCCTGCCACTTGCTGAAATTCTGCACCAAATCGTCGTAACCGGCCCGCAGGTCGTCTATCGCGTCGGCGTGCTTGTCGTGGACCCTCCCGGTGATCTCGTCGAGCGCGGCCTGGTGCTCGCCCGCCGCCTCGTTGAAACGGCGCTTGTGGTCCGGGTCGAGGTAACGCTCGATCCCCGCGGCGACGACGCGCGCGAGCTCACCCGGATAAAGGGCTTCGAGCGCGTCAAGCTCCGTCGCGCCCGCGCCAAACCGTGCCTCGAAGGCCGCGCCGCGCCGCTCGCTCTCCTTGATCGGTGTTCGGGGCAGGCGGTAGTCGCGGCATTGCGACTCGGTGAGCACCAGCGGGTCAAGCGTCACGTCAAGGGCCTCTCCTGTCTGGTCGAGGGCGTATTCGATCTTGCGCGCCACGGCGACGGGCATTGATCGGCCCGCCGGGTCGAAGTCGCTGACGTAAAGAATGCGAGCCGGTGTCCCGGCAGCCCTTGCCCGCTCCACGAAATTGCGCGTCGCGGTGAGGCTCATTTCTCCGGTCCCCGTGACCAGGTTGGCCCCGTATTTGCGGGCCAGCGGTAGCAAAATATCGTTCATGGTCGTCTTCTCGGCCCATATTTCGACGAGCACCGGCGGCCCGTATTGCAAGCCCTCGAAAGCGATACGCGGTGGCTCTGGGAAGTCCCCGTCCAGCCCGTAAATGTGGCCACCGGCGAGCGTCGGATACCCATCTCGCAGCGGCGCGAAGTGCTCAATAGGCGGTGGCGCCTTCCGGTCAACAAAAGCATCGGCGGGCACAAGATCGAGGTAGCGCGCATCGCGGGCGGCGTTGACCAGTAAGGCCCAACAGCACGAAGTGTTGAGATACATCCCCCGGCCATCCGGGCGCGCGACCGGCGACTCGGCGCTCACGATTCGATAGTGAATCCTCCGGATATGGACGCCTTGCCCAAAGCCGAATTGCACCCAAAGGTCAGCGAACCATTCGGCGTTTCGCTGGCGGGCGGGTTGATGGGCCGTAAAGGGGTCGTTTTGTGGCGACAGGGCGATCAGATCGGCTTGCCGAACACCGCTCAGCTTGGCCAGGCTTGCGAGATCATTCATTTCGTCACCCCCCACCCTCTCCGCGCCACCTCGGCCAGGATCGCGTCATCCGGCAGCCCGGCGAGCACGCGCGCGGTCAGGTCCGCTTTCGGCCTGCCCGCTGGCACGCGGCGGGTCGCCTCGGTCCCGTGCTTGGTGGTGAATTTGCGCTCAATGGGGGCGTCCCCATTGACGTCCCCACCAGCGATCGCGCGCCGCAGCTTTCCGACCGTCTTGTGGTCCGTGGCGGTGCGCCGCGCGATCTCGCGGTCGGACCATTGCCGCCATTCCGGGTCGTTGAGGAGGGCGGCAATGGCCTGCCGTTTGTCTTCACGGGTCCGGCGCAGCCCGTGCGAGGCATTGGCCCCGGCGGCGTGCAGCATGGCATCGCGCCGGTCGCCCTCGCGCACGTCGGCGTTGATCGTCTCGCGCCCGGCCTGCTTGTGCGCCTCAAGGCGGTGAAACCCGTCTGCCAGCCAGTGCACGCCCTCGTCGTCAAGGAATACCGTCACCGGCGGGAATGTTGCCCCCTCGGCCAGCGCGGCGGCATACTCGGCAACCGCCGCCGCCGATCCCGCCGCGCGTAGCTGGCACGCCTCGTCGGCCCGAATTTCCGTGATTGAAATTGTTGTCATTTTCGGCCTCGTGTCTTGCCCGAGGCGCGCAACCGCGTTATGGTATTTCCAGTGCCTGCCAGCATTGAAAATTCCTCCCCGTCCGCGCAACAGCGGGCGGGTTTGCTTATGCGGATTTTCGAACGGGATTCGGCGTCGTGATGCGGCGCTCCATGAAGGCGCGGGCATCCTCGATCCGGTATAGTTTGCGCCCGCCGATGTATAGGAATGGCAGGCCATCCGCCTGCGCCTCATAGCGCGCGATGGTGCGCTCGTGGCAATTCCATTCTGCGGCCAGTTCGGCGCGCGTGACGTATCCGGCCAGCAGACCGCGCGCGGCGGTCTCGGGCTTTGTTGCTGTGGTGGTCATCGGGTTGCATCCTTCTGCAAAGTGAAGTGATGCAGCCCAATATTCACACATTTACGGTTGTGTCCAAAGATGCCTATGGCGTTAATCGGCCTGTTTCTTGCCTATTCGCGTTCGGAATTCCTGCGCCTGCTTTTTTGCACTGGCCTTGATGCCAAGTGCCGCGAACACCACGCGCAAGGTTTCGATCCAATCCCCGTATTCACCTTCTTCGTCAGCGATCCGCGTCGGCCTCTTACCTGTGATCTGCTCAAACGCGGCGGCGCTCGCCTGCGTGACCTCGACCGGCTCGACACGCGGTTTAGCGCCCGGATTCTTTTGTGGCAGACCTTCCAGCCGGGCGCGCGCAGGGCTTGACGCTTCATGGGCGCGCTGTAGCGGTTCCAGCAGATCGCGGGCGATCAGACCTTCACGCGATAAGGCGGTCACTGCCGGGCCATGCATCCCGTCGATCAGATCGGCCAGCTTGGCGGTCAGCTTCTGAAATTCCGCCAGTTCTTTTTCGCTCCGGCGCGCTGATGCCAGCAGATTGCCGGGCCGCTCCTCAAAGCGACCGAATTCCGATGCGGCGTATATCTGCGCTGCGGCGTGCTCGATCAGATCGGCGGGCGGGTCATAGGGTGCCAGCGCCGCGCCAAGTGCATCAGCGATCTTGCGCGGCACTGACTCGGCCACCGGCCATCCGTCTGCGGTAAATGCCGTGTGCGTGTTTGCGGCGCAGTATTCTTCAAACCAGCCCGTCACCGGCCCGACCTTTTCATGTCGATGACCTCTGCGCCCGCAACGCCCGACACAAGCGCGGCGGCGCGCTCTGTGGCCTGCCGTAGCGGATCGTCCATCAAGTGCGCATAGCGGGCCGTTGTGGCGGGTTGTGAGTGCCCCAGCAGCGCGCCGATGATCGGCAGGGAAAGCCCCGCCGATGCCAGCACGCTTGCATATGTGTGGCGCAGATCGTGCATTCTGACCGTCTTGTTGCCGTCACCGTCCACCAGCCCAGCGGCGGCGCATATGTTCTCCCATTGCTTTTTTACCTCTTGCCGACGCTGCCCCTCGATCTGGCCCGGAAAGACGAATTCGCCATCACGGTCGATCCCGTCCAGCAGCGCCACCGCCGCCGCCGATAAGGGCACGCGGTGTTCGGTCTTTTGCTTTGTGGTCGATCCGGGCTTGATCCATATCCCGGCGGTCAGGTCGAATTGCGACCAGCGCGCCGATAGGGCCTCGCCCTTCCGGCAGCCGGTGAGCAGCATGAGGCGAAACACGTTCGCGGCCTGTTGATCGGGCAGATCGCGCAAGGCGTCGGTCAGGGCTTTGATTTCGGTCTGAGATAGATACCGGGTGCGCTTGGTTTCCTGATTTCGCTCAATGCCGCGCGCGGGATTGTCTGACCGCCAGCCCCAGCGAACGGCCAGCCCCAGCATCCGCGAGATAACCGAAAGATCGCGGTTTGCCATTGTGGGCGCGGTGCGGCTCAGGGTCCGGTGATACGCCTCTATATCCGCGTGCTTCAAATCCTCGACCTTGTGGTGTTTGAAGTGTTCGCGGATGCCCTTGCGCCGGGCGCTGCCGTGAATTGACTGCCGGTATTGCTTTTGCGTTGCCGGGCGCAGGCGTGGCAAGTGATCCTCTTGGAATCGGTCGCATAGGTCCGCGACCGTGCGGGCGTTCCGGGCTTCCTCCAATTCCGCAAGCGGATCATGCCCTAGGCGGATTTTCGCCTTCATGTCTGCGGCGAATTTCCGGGCCGCTGTCGCCTTCCATTCCGTCGCGCTGCCGATGGTGTAGCGCCGTTCCCGGCCCGCGATGCGATAGTTCAGGATATAGGCTTTCGCGCCGCTCTTTGTGACGCGAACACCAAAGCCCGACACGTCGCTGTCATAGGTGATCTTTGCGCCTCGATCCGGCGCGGGCAATTCCTTCACCAGCTTGTCGCCCAGGCGTTGAGATTTATTCATTTGGTCCTCGCATACGATCTGTGTCCGCACTGTGTCCGTAAAATTATGTGTAGTCAGTATGTGAGCCGTGTCCGCACTTGTCTAGCCTTGTCTTGCAATATACCATGTAAAACAGGCGTTTGTGACGCGCGACCTAGTGATTTTGTGAGTTTTCAAAGGCTTGGAAAATGGCCCAAAAAACGACTGTTAATCAATTGGTCGTAGGTTCGATCCCTACCGCCGGAGCCAATCCCCCTTGATTTCATTGGGGAAATTGGCAACACCATAATTCTACTAACAACCTACCCACAGTTCTTTCGTGCCCTTCGGGCGCTGCGACAGGCTGTAAACGGTCACGCGAACGTGAACGCATGGCCCCGGCAAGCGACCATCAAGCATGTCGATCCGCACATATCACTTGATCGGATGCAGCCGCCGTTCGAAGATGATCGTAATCACAAACGAACGAAGGAATGCGGCAAATGAGCAAGTTCAAACGACCTTTTGGCATCGAAAGCCGAACTGATGCAGAAGAACAGTATCGCGCGGGTTTCCAGCACGGCGCACAAGCCGTTCGCAAGCTGATCGAAGAAGGCAAGCTTGACCAAAAAAAGTTGGTCGAATGGATTGAAATCGACTTGCAAAAGTGGCGACATGACGAAAAGGCCGAACCCGTTCCGCCAAAGTATTAGATCGCCTGTATAGCGGCGCTTCGTCAGAGATTGGAGACGTGAACATGTTCAAGAAAATTGCTGCACAATGGCGAGATGCGCGGGCGTCCGTAATAAAGCCGCATGTTGTGGACGTGTTGTCGCGCTACAATCGTTGGGCAAGTTATGAACGTTACGAATGCCTGTCGGCTTTTGACTACTCAAAGAATGACCTCGAAGATGAAAATGGCCCTATTTCCGAATGGTCCGAAGCAACGGCAAAAGAAGTTTCCCAAGAACTTATGAAAGCTGCAAAGATGGGTTTCAACACAGCGCCCAACGGTGCAAGCGGCGCTGCGCTTCTAAGTTACTTTGTAGAACTACACCATATCCAAGGTCCGTTGGCAGAAGAAGTTCGAAGCCTGATAGTGAATTGGCATGAAACCGGGCTTAGAAATGATATGCCGAACGTAGGCTAAAAAAGCCCCGACCGAAGCCGGGGCAGTTGGTTCCGATCTTCAACGGAAGGGGTTATTCGGCTGCGGCGGGCGCGGCGAACGGGGCGTCAATGTCAACGAAGCTGCCAATCTTCGCGGCGATGGTTTCGAGATAGAACGCGGGTCGGATTTCTTGCAGCCCCTTTTCCATCCGGTCAGCTTCCCCGGCGATAGCTTGGGCGGCAAGCAGGCGTTCGGCTTCTTCGGGGGCATGGCCCTCCGTGCCAATAAGCGTGAGACATTCGACCGGCTGAAGTTTACACTTGGGGGCGCAGGAGAACGAACCGATGGTCATGCCCTCACGGACACCACTTTCACCGGATGCCGGGCCCGACGCCATTTCGCCCGACGTCACACCGGCCCGGTGCTGGCAGGGTTGAAGAACGCCGCCGGGATGCCGAACGCCTCGGCCACTGCACCACGCGCCTGCGCCCATGTCTGCGCCGTCTCGGCCTTGCCAAGATCGGGTGTCAGATCGTCGCGCCGCTGGCCCAGCTGCGGGTTCATGCCCGCCGCCGTCGCCTGCGCAACACCCTCGACGATGAGCGTCTGCCCGTGCCTGCCACGAATGGCCGTGCGCATGGCCTCCATGTCCTCGGGGCTGGAATCGGGCAGGGGCAACACCTGACTGCCGATCGGTGCATCCCGGAACGTATCCCGCAAAGCGCCCTCGATTTCATGCAGCAGGTTGGCCGATAGCGCCGCCCGCCGCAAAGGTGCCGTGCCAGTCCATGGGGCCACCGGGTCACTGCCGATCCTGATATGGATAACCTCACCGGCCAGCGCCGTCATGGTGCGCCCGCCGCCCGCCTCGGGGACGCTGACACGGTAGGCAGCCGCCATTTCGTCCAGCGTCTTGGCGGTGCGCGTGTCTGTGAATTGATATGTCATGCTCGTGCCTTTCGGTGAGTTGCCCGATTGGCGCGGCGGTGCTATAATACCTCAAAGCCGTCCAGCTTTGACTATCCTGAAAGCCCGCGCCGTCGCCTCGGTGCGGGTTTTCTTATGCGGATTTGCGAACGGGGTTCGGCGTCGTGACTCGGCGCTCCATGAATGCGCGCGCGTCCTCGATCCGGTACAATTTGCGACCGCCGATGTAGAGGAAGGGCAAGCCATCCGGCTGAGCCAATGGGGGCGTCTCGATACACGTCAGACAAGAGCGTTTCCATCGTTTGTAGCAAGCCCAGCTTCTTAGCGACGATCATCGCATTGCGCATCGCGCGCTCGTCCAGCGGATAGTTCCATGCCGGACCGGCGACGGTGAAGACCGCGCTGAGATGAGATAGGTAGTTCGACACGGTTTGCGGCGAGACACCGGTATTCAGCTTCTCCTTCGCGAAGGCCACGATGTCGGCGCTGTCGATCTGGGCACACAGCTTGTTCGCGATGTCGAACTCCTTGATGCTTTTCAGCACCTGCGCCTTGGTCCGACCGATTGCCTTCGCGCTGTCTTCCACATATTTGTCGATTGCGTCGCCGAGGGTCACTTCGCGGCGGCGGGTCTCTCCGATGGGCAGGTTTTCGAGGGCGCCGGGATTGGCGAGGTCCTTCTCGCGCTTCTCGATCCAAGCCGCTGCGGTCGAGCGCAGCTCGAACGTTCGGTTCTCGCGCCAGACGGTTTTTCCAGCCCGCCGAACGGCGATCTGGGCGAGCCAGGAGGCAGTGCCGTCTTTGCGCTTTCGCTTGATAATGGTACCCATGGGGTTACAACATTTGGCCCAAGTTACAACATTTGTTGTAAATCCTACCCGAAATGGGCGCGATTTATAACATATGAGACACGAACGGGCTGGAAGACTGGGCAATAAGTGGCTGATAAAAATAAAAAATCCAGTAATTTCAATATGCCCCTTTTGGCGGTCGCCCCCATGATGGATTGGACAGACCGGCATTGCCGGTATCTGCACCGGCTGCTCAGTCGCCGGGCGCTGCTTTATACCGAGATGGTGACCGCGCCCGCGCTGGTGCGGGGCGGCGCGCTGCGTCTGCTCGACCATTCCCCGCAGGAGCATCCCGTCGCGCTGCAACTGGGCGGGTCGGACCCGCGGGAGCTGGCGCAGGCGGCTCGGTTGGGCGCGCAGGCGGGCTATGGCGAGATCAACCTCAATTGCGGCTGCCCCTCGGACCGGGTGCAGTCGGGCACGTTCGGGGCGGTGCTGATGCGCGACCCAGGGCTGGTGGCCGAGTGCTGCGCCGCGATGATCGACGCGCAGTCGCGCGAGGTGACCGTCAAGTGCCGCATCGGCGTCGATGAGCAGGACCCCGAGGAGGTCTTGCCAGAGTTCCTGTCGCGCATCGTCGCGGCGGGTGTGCAGCGCGTCATCATCCATGCGCGCAAGGCCTGGCTTCAGGGCCTGAGCCCGAAGGACAACCGCGAGATCCCGCCGCTTGACTACGATCTCGTGCAGCGGATGAAGATGCTCTTTCCCAACCTGCATATCTCGGTCAATGGCGGTATTGCCTCGCTCGACGAGGCCGAGGCGCTGCTGGCATCGGGGCTTGACGGGGTGATGGTGGGGCGCGCGGCCTATCATCAGCCCGCCGATATCCTGTGCGCCGCCGACCGGCGGATTTTCGGCGCCCCGGGGCCGGACAGCACACCAGAGGGGGCGGTGCGCGCCATGCTGCCCTATATCGAGGCGCATCTCACGGGGGGCGGACGGCTCAACCAGATCACCCGCCACATGCTGGGCCTTTTCGCGGGGCGGCCGGGCGCGCGGGGCTGGCGGCGGATTCTGTCGGAGGGCGCGGTGCGCCCCGGCGCGGGGCCGGAGCTGGTGGAGGCGGCGCTCGCGCAGGTGGTGCGCGCGGCGGCCTGAGGTCAAACGTGGCGTGCGATCAGGCGTTCGGCGGTTGCGCGCAGGGTATGCTCTGACAGGTCGGGCAAGGCGAGCGGCTCGGCCTCGGCCCGGCTCATCCGGCGATAGCGCGGGTCGTAATGCGTGCGGATCAGGTCTTCGACCAGCGGCGCGAAATCCCCTGCCTGCGCGAGGGCCTGCCAGGCGTTTACCCGCGCGTGCCCGTGATAGCGCACCAGCCGCCCGAGGATCGCATCGAGCCGCTCCGGTTCGGCGATCAGGTCGGCATAGGCGTCGAGGATATGGCCCACCCGAGCCGCCATCGGGGCCTCGATCCGGCAGGCGCGCGCGCCCTTCATGGCCTTCGTCAGCGCCGGCGGCAGGGTGATGTGGCCGATGCGCGCGCTCTCGGCCTCGACAAAGACCGGGCGGGCGGGATCGAGCCGCGCCATGGCCGCGGCGAGCGATGACTCGAACGCCTTCTGCGAGGGTTGCGCCGCGCCGATCAGCCCGAAGACCGAGCCGCGATGCCCGGCCATCGCCTCGAGATCGAGCACCTGCGCGCCCGCCCCGGCCAGATGCGCCAGAAGCCGCGTCTTGGCGGTGCCGGTGCCGCCGTCGATCAGCACGGCAGGGCAGGGGAAGGGGCTGTCGTAAAGCGCCGCGACCACCAGCCGCCGATAGCTGCGCCAGCCGCCCGCGATCGTGTCCGCGCGCCAGCCGACCTGTTGCAGAATCACCGTGAACGCGCCCGACCGCTGCCCGCCCCGCCAGCAATAGACCAGCGGCCGCCAGCCGCCCGGACGATCCGCCAGCGGGCCTTCGAGATGGGCCGCGGCATTGCGCGCCACCAGCGCCGCGCCGATCTTGCGCGCGAGAAACCGGTCCTGTTGCACATAGATCGTGCCGACGCGGGCGCGCTCGGCATCCGAGAGCACCGGCAGGCTGATCGCGCCGGGCAGGTGATCCTCGGCATATTCGGACGGAGAGCGCACGTCGATGATCTCGTCGAAGGGCAGGGCGGCGAGCGCCGAAAGGCTGGTGAGGTGAAAGGGCATGGCGGGGCCTTGGAAACGTGCGAATTGCCGTTCTCTTTGCGCCGTCCGTGGCCCGGGCGCAAGCGACGCCCGCGCCGCGACTCCGGCCTTTCGGGCGGCTCAGTGGTCAGGATCGTGCCATTCGGCCTCGGGCACCTCGCGCCGGCGCAGCCGCATGGCAAGGCCAAGCGCCACACCGACGCCGATGGCCAGCGTCAGATCGGTGAGCACCGTCAGCACCAGCGTTATCAGCAGAAGCACCTGATCCGAGCGCCGCGCCGCCAGATGCCGCCGCCAGTGCTGCGGCTCGGACATGTTCCAGGCGGTGATCAGCAGCAGCCCGGCAAGCGCGGGCATGGCGAGATAGCCCGCCAGCGGCGCGGCCACGAGCATGACAACGAGGATGATCAGGGCATGGACCATCCCGGCCACGGGCGTGCGCCCGCCGGCCTGCACATTGGTGGCGGTGCGCGCGATGGCCCCCGTCGCAGGCAGCCCGCCAAACAGCGCCGAGCCGATATTGGCCGTGCCATTCGCGATCACCTCGGCATTGGGCCGGGTATTGCCGCCGATCATGCGGTCGGCCACCGAGGCCGAGAGGAGCGATTCCACCCCGGCAAGAAAGGCGATGATGAGCGCCGAGGGCAGCAGATCGAGCATCCGCGCGACGCTGAGCGACGGGAGTTGCGGCCGCGGCAGGGAACCCGGCAAAGCGCCGTAGCGCGACTGGATCGTGTCCACCGGCAGGCTCAGGAGCGCGACCGCCGCCGAGCACAGCGCGATGGCCACGACAAGGCCCGGAAAGCGCGGCAAGAGGCGGCGCAGCATCACGATGATGGCGATCGTCGCCACACCAAGACCGAGCGCGCGCGGGTCGAGCGTGTCGCGCGCCTGCCAGAGGGCGGCGGTCTTGGGCAGGAAATCGGCGGGCAGGTCGGCCACGTCCAGCCCGAAAAGGTCACGCAACTGGCTGGTGGCGATGATGATGGCGATGCCGATGGTAAAGCCGTTGATCACCGCTTCGGGGATATGCTTCACAAGGCTCCCTGCCTTGAAATATCCCGCGATCACCATGATCGCCCCCGCCATCAGCGTGGCCAGCACCAGCCCGTCATGGCCGTGTTCGGCGATGACGCCATAGACCACGACGATGAAGGCCCCCGTCGGCCCGCCGATCTGCACCCGGCTGCCGCCAAGCGCCGATATGAGAATGCCGCCGACAATCGCGGTGATCAGCCCGGTGACCGGCGCCGCCCCCGAGGCGATGGCGATGGCGATGCTGAGAGGCAGCGCCACCATGGCGACAGTGATCCCGGCCAGAAGGTCTGCGCGAAACAGCGCGGCGGTATAACCGGGCAGGGTGGAGAGAATCTTGGGTCTCATGACAAAGTTGAACACCCGTGCCGCGCCATATGCAAGAGGGACCGGCCTGCGGCACTTTGGCAAAGGCCGCGGCGGCACCGACGGCTGCGTGACAAAATGGCCGAACTGCGCAGTCTCGGTATTCTCAATCCGCGAATTGCGGGCTAAGCTCGAGGCACTTCAATGATCCGCGGACCGCCCGGGAGAGGCGCGCCCGCACCAACCGGGGAGGAACCTTGATGGATCGCCGTTCGTTTCTGAAGAAATCCGCTTTGGGTGGCGGGGTCGCCGCCGCCAGCACACTTGCCGCACCGCTCTATGCGCAGGGCAAGCGCACGCTGACAATGGTCACCACATGGGGACGCGGCCTTGCCGGTGTTCATGACTCGGCGCAGTATTTCGCCGACATCATCCCCGCGATGTCCGATGGCAACCTGACGGTCGATCTCAAGGCCGCAGGCGAGCTTGTCGGCGCCTTTGAGGCCTTCGATGCCGTTTCCGCCGGGCAGGCCGATCTCTATCACGGCGTCGATTACTATTTCCTCGGTCAGCACCCGGCGCTCGCATTCTTCAGTCAGGTGCCGTTCGGAATGACTTTTCAGGAATTCAACAACTGGTTCTATCACGATGGCGGGCGCGATCTGGCCGACGAGGTATATGGCATCTTCGGCCTCAAGGCATTCCCGGCCGGCGGGACCGGGCCGCAATCGGGCGGCTGGTTCAACAAGGAAATCAACGGCCCCGAGGATTTCCAGGGCCTGAAATTCCGCATGCCCGGTCAGGGCGGTCAGGTGGTGGGCAAGTTGGGTGCCTCGGTGCAGAACCTGCCCGGCTCGGAAGTGTATCAGGCGCTCGCCTCGGGTGCGATCGACGGCACCGAATGGATCGGGCCGTGGGCGGATGAAAAGGCCGGTTTCCAGGAGATCACCAAAATCTACTACACCGCCGGTTTCCACGAGCCGGGGCCGAACCTGAACGTCGTCGTCAACCTCGACCTCTATGAGGATCTGACTCCTGCGCAGCAGGCCATCGTCAGCATGGGTGCGCAGGCGTGCAACATCTGGACGATGTCGCTGTTCATGGCCAACAACTCGGCGGCGCTCAAGCGTCTGCAGGCCGGCGGTGTCAAGGTGATGGAATTCTCCGACAGCATCTGGGATGCCTTCGGCGCAGCCGCCGACGAGGTCGTGAGAGAACCGATGGGCGATGACCTCTACAAGCGCTGCTACGAAAGCTACATGGATTCGATGCGCAGTTCGGCCTCCTGGGGCAGTCTTTCCGAGGGCACCTATACCGCGCAACGCAACCGCGTCGTCGGGATCTGATTCGCAACTGAACGCCGCCGCGCCTGTGGGCGCGGCGCGCAACACCCGGGGCCGGGCGGGCCGTTCGGGGATTGGTTTCGGGGGAGCGTGATGGAGAACGATACCGGCGTCGGTGTGCTCGATGCAATCGCTGCGCTGGGCAGGGGACTCCTCTGGCTGGGCGAAAACGTCATCCTGAGTTTCTACAACCTCGCCTATGCGATCACCCATCCCGCGCTCTGGCTCGACTGGTCGGACAAGGAGGCGATCATGCGGGTCGTCTATTATGGCGGGTCGGTCGAGTTCTTCTTCGTGGTATTCACGGCCTTCCTGGTGCTCACCGGCGTGGGCATGTGGCGCAACGCCTTTCTCTGGGGTTGCGTGCGGGTGCTCGAGGGGTTTGCCAACACCGTCGGCCGCTTCGCCGCCTGGGCAGGGCTGATCATGGTGCTGCAACAGATCCTGATCGTGTTCGTCCAGCGCATCTTTGCCCGGTCCGACATCGTGATTGGCCTGGGCATCCCGCTGCAATTCGACATCAGCTGGTGGTCGGAGGAACTCAAGCTCTACAATGCCATGGTTGTCGCGCTGTGCTGCACCTACACCTTCGTTCAGGGCGGGCATGTGCGGGTCGATCTGATCTATGCGCAGGTCAGCCATCGCAGCAGGCGCATGATCGACATGGTGGGCAGCCTTGTCTTCATGATGCCGATGGCGGTGCTCATCTGGATGTATGGCTGGTTCTTCCTCTGGCGGCATCTGATCGTGCCCAAGCCTTCGGCCTCGGAATCGCTCGAGCGTCTGTTGATGAAGGCGCGCGCGCTGCGCTGGAATGTCGAGACCATCAGTTTCAGTCCGAACGGTTTCAACGGCTATTTCCTGTTCAAGGTGCTGCTGGTGTTGTTTGCAGGCATGGTCTTTCTGCACGCGATGGCGTTTTTCTGGCGGTCCTGGCTGGAATGGAAGGAAGGGCCGGAAAGCGCCGACAGATACCTCGACCGCGACACGCTGGGCGCGGGCGAAGAAGCCTATGAAGGCACGCATTAAGGGGGCGGGGATCCATGCTGTTCGGACTTGACGGGGTCGAGGTCGGCCTGATCATCGTCTTCCTGTGCCTTTTCGGGGGCATTCTTTCCGGCTTTCCGGTGGCCTTCGCCATCGGCGGCGCGGGGGTGATCTCTTTCGGGATCATTGCCGGGCTCGACAGTGCGGGGCTGCTGATCCACCAGGCCATCGACACATCGAGCGAGGCCTACAGGACAATGCTGGGCACTGGCGTGCGGGCCGATTCCATCTCGATTTTCCGATATCCCGACCTGCCGCGCACGGGCGTGCCGGTGTTTCCGCAGGGATGGGAGACGGCGCTCGACCGCAACGTGTCGTTCATCGTCAACCGCATCAACGAGCGGGTGCTGGCGGGCGCGGCGCTGGAGACGCTGCTGGCCGTGCTCATGTTCGTGATGATGGGCATCACGCTGGAGCGATCGAAGATCGCCAATGAGCTGCTCACGACCATGGCGCGGGTGTTCGGCCCGCTTCCGGGCGGCCTCGCGGTGTCGGTCGTGGTGGTGGGCGCGTTTCTCGCCGCCTCCACGGGTATTGTCGGCGCGACAGTGGTGACGATGGGCCTGCTGAGTCTGCCCACAATGTTGCGCAACGGCTATTCCCCGCAACTGGCCACCGGCGTGATCGCGGCGTCGGGCACGCTGGGGCAGATCATCCCGCCCTCGATCGTGATCGTGCTTCTGGGCACGCTGGCGGGCGATCTCTATTCGGTCGCACAGGAAAACCGCGCGATCGCTGCGGGCTGCTCCGATGCGCTCACCTACCTGGGGACGCCTGCGGTGGTGTCGGTGGGCACGTTGTTCCAGGCGGCCCTTCTGCCCGGCATCCTGCTGGCGCTGCTCTATGCGCTCTATGCCTTCGGCTATGCGCTTTTCAATCCGTCCAAGGCGCCGGCGGTGCAGCTGGCGGGCGTGGCGGGCGGCGAGGTCATCACCCGGCGCGACAGCTTTACCTGGTTTCTCGGCGTGCCTGTGGCGCTGATTGCAGGGGTGATGGTTCTGGCGCAGGTCAATATCGTCGGCCCGCAGGACCTGACCGTCAGCAGCTTTACCGATCAGGGGCAGTCGGCCTCGCTGCGCACCAATGTCAGCCCGCAATGCCGGGCATCCATGATCGAGCTGCACGGCCAGGAGGCATGGGATCGCGCGGTGAGCGAGCAGGCGGCGATCGACGCGGCGGGCGGCGCGGTGGGCAGCGTGCGCCTCAGCCCCGACGAAATCGCCGAACTGCGCATCGAAAAAGAGGCCGCCGCCGCCCCCATCGGCACCGGCGTCGCGACGCTCATGGTCCTGTTCGGCCTCATCCTCGCGGTGGCGCGCGGCGTTGCGCCTTCGGCAGATCCGCGCCCGCTGCTGATCGGGGCAGTGGGGATCGTGCTGGGGCTTGTGGCCGATATCGCCTTGATCGGGCCTTCGACCTCGTCGGGCGCGACATGGCTCATCCTCGCCATCCCCTACGCGCTCGTGCTCTACGGGGCGGCCCACGGCGCGAGGCGCCTGGCCGCGAACGAGCTGATCCGCGTGGTCTTTCCGCCGCTGGTCCTCATTGTGGCGGTGCTCGGCTCGATCCTGGGCGGAATCACCAACCCGACACCCGCCGCGGCGCTCGGGGCGGGCGGGGCGCTCATGTTGGCGGCCTATCGCAAGCTGCGCGATCAGGACCGCTCGCCCCGGGTGATCCTCTTTTCGACGCTGGCCATCGTTGTGGCCATCCTCATCGGCATCAATTTTGATCTCAGGATCAGTCAGCCGGATGTGGGTCTTGAATCCTGGGTGGCCTTCGTCTTTGCCTATATCGCCTATCTCTATGCGTTTTTCGGGCTGCTCTTTGCCTGCTGGGTGTTGTTCGCGGGCGGAGTGCTGACGCCGGTCGTGCGCGAGACGGCAAAGGTCACGAGCATGGTGTTTACCATTCTCATCGGCTCGCAGCTTCTCAATCTGGTGGTGATCTCCTTCGGCGGCGAGCATTACATCCAGGATTTCCTGATGTCGTTCGATAACGAGTTCAAGGTCTTCCTGATCGTGATGCTGGTGCTCTTCATCCTCGGCTTCGTGCTCGATTTTCTGGAGATCATCTATATCGTGATCCCGATCGTCGGCCCGGTGATCTATGGCGGCAGTTTTGACCCCAAATGGGTGACGATCATGATCGCGGTCAACCTTCAGACGTCCTTTCTGACGCCGCCCTTCGGCTTTGCGCTGTTCTATCTGCGCGGGGTGGCGCCGAAGGGGGTGACGACCGGGCATATCTACAAGGGCGTGCTACCCTTCGTGCTGATCCAGGTTCTGGGGCTCGCGCTCTTGTGGTTCTTCCCCGGAATCGTGACGATATTGCCCGACCTGATGGGGTGAGGGGGCGCGGGAGTCAGGCGGTTTCAGCCTGACGCGGTCGGCCGGGGCGGCGCGCGATCACCTCAAAGACCTCTGGATGACAACGATGATCCCAACGGCCCTATGAATTGACCGCTTTGGCATATTCTCGGTCACTGATAGAACCGACGCGTTCCTGATCGTTTGCGAAGAAGTTCCACGCGTCACAGCATCGCGCAACGATGTCGTCATAGGTACGTGTTCCATCCCTGATGATCACATTTCCCCTCGGCGATCTGCCCTGTTTATGGCGAGATCGGTTCTGAGGGAGTGCGGCGGAACAGAAAACAGTCCGGGGGGCTGCCGAAATCACCGCAAACGAACGGCATGGTCGAGCGCTTCAACGGCCGCATCTAGGAGGTGCTGCAAAGCCACCACTTCCGATCCGGCGAGGAGTTGGAGACCACGCTGCACCGCTAAGTCTGGCTCTACAACCAACAGCTTCTCAATCAGCCTTGGGCAGCAAGACGCCCTTTCTGGCGATGAAGGAATGGCACAAACTCAAGCCGCAGCTGTTCAGGAAAACGCCATACCATCTGCCGGGATGTGACAGCTAAATAGCGAGGCTGAGATTTTTCAAGGCCAGATCGTGTGCTGGATGGGGTCGCCGCGTACATTGATCCGAAATTTGGCTCCAAATCCACTTGCGGACCCGTTTTATGGCAATTGCGGACCAAAACCTGTCAATTGCGGCAAGTTTGTCCGCAGGTGACAGATGCCGTTGCGGCGCTCAGAACCACTGCCCCGGCTCCATCAATCCCAGATCGAGAAGTTGCCGCGAATGCCACTCGAAAGGCACCGAGTTGCGCCATTTGAAGCTGTGGATGCCGAAGGTCGAGCCGGGGTTGCGCTTGAGCGCCTTGGCGGTGCGGAACGAGACCAGCGCGGCGGTCAGGTTGTTGTGCCAGGGACAGGCATAGGTGTTGTATTCCTCGTCCGAAAACGTGTCATCGTCGCGCAGGCGCAGCCCCGGCGCGGCGCGGAACAGCGATATACGGTCGATCTTGCGCCGGTTGGCCGGGATGTGCTCTTCAAAGCGCCAGCGCAGTCCGCCGAAGAAATCGAGCTGCCGCTCCCTTGGGTGGTTGTGGTTGTCGGGATCGGGACGACCGAGCGCATAGTAGCCCGAGCGGTCGATATGCGCCTCTTTCAGGCAGACCGCGTTGGGATGGCGCTCGAGATCGGGCGCATAGAGGTCGATCACATAGGTGAGCATCGCGTCGCGGCGCTCTTCGGCGTGGAAGGCCAGCAATTCGCCCACGCTGCGCGCCTCGCAGAACGGGTAGAACAGGTATTCGGCGTTGTAGCAGTAAAACAGCCAGAGGCCGGGGGCCTTGTCGATCACCGCGTTGACGGTCTCGCTCACGCGCGCGCCCGCCGCGAGATCGTGGCGGATGCGGGTGATCCGGGTATCGGCGGCCAACTCATCGGCCACGCCAAAGGCGTCGGGCGCGAGGAACAGCACAGACTTGAAGCCCAGGTCGAGATGGTGGCGCAGCGTCGAATCGATCTCGGTTTCGTCCTCGGCAAAGATCATCGCCACCGGCCCCCGGGCCAGCGCCTTGCCCGGTTTTGCGAGAAACGCCCAGAGTGTCGGTGCCGTCACTTTTTCTGTCCTGTCCGGTTTGCCGCAGACTCGCCAAAACCGCCGGGCATTGCAAGAGGGGGGTGGCTTGATATAGGCAGACACCTTGAATACTCAGCCGGGAGGCGGGCGCATGGCGGCTCCGAAGAAGCTCTACATCAAGACCTATGGCTGTCAGATGAACGTCTATGACAGCGAGCGCATGGCCGAGGCCATGGGCGGCGCGGGCTATGTCACCACCGACGATGCGGCGCAGGCCGACATGATCCTGCTCAACACCTGCCATATCCGCGAGAAGGCCGCCGAGAAGGTCTATTCCGAACTGGGCCGGTTTCGCGCGCTCAAGGAGGCAAGGCCCGATCTCAAGATCGGCGTGGCGGGCTGCGTGGCGCAGGCCGAGGGCGAGGAGATCATGCGCCGCCAGCCGCTGGTGGATCTGGTGGTGGGACCGCAGAGCTATCACCGGCTGCCGCAGATGGAGGCGCGGGTGCGCGAGGGGGGCAGGGCGCTCGACACCGATTTTCCGCTCGATGACAAGTTCGACACGCTGCGCCATCGCCCCAGGGCACGGCGCGGCCCGACGGCGTTTCTGACCGTGCAGGAGGGCTGCGACAAGTTCTGTGCCTTTTGCGTGGTGCCCTATACGCGCGGGGCCGAGGTGAGCCGCCCGGCCGCGCGCGTGCTGGAGGAGGCGCGCGACCTGGTGGAGCGCGGGGTGCGCGAGATCACGCTGCTGGGCCAGAACGTCAACGCCTATCACGGACCCGGAGAGGGTGGCGACTGGTCGCTTGCGCGGCTCATCCGGGCGCTGAGTGACATCGACGGGCTGGAGCGTATCCGCTTCACGACCTCGCACCCCAACGACATGAGCGACGATCTGATTGCGGCGCACGGGGACTGCGCCAAGCTGATGCCCTATCTGCACCTGCCGGTGCAGTCCGGTTCCGACCGCATCCTCAAGCGGATGAACCGCAAGCATACCGCCGAGGGCTATCTGCGGCTGATCGAGCGCATCCGCGCGGCGCGGCCCGATATCCTGATCTCGGGCGATTTCATCGTGGGTTTTCCCGAGGAGACCGAGGCCGATTTTCAGGCCACGCTCGACCTGATCGAGGCGGTCGGTTACGGGCAGGCGTTTTCGTTCAAGTATTCCACCCGCCCCGGCACCCCGGCGGCCGAGCGCCCGCAGGTCGATGAGGCGGTGAAAACCGAGCGTCTTTACCGCTTGCAGGATCTCGTCACCCGCCAGCAACGCGCCGTTCAGCAGGCAATGGTGGGCCGAGTGGTGGGGGTTCTCTTCGAGAGGCCCGGGCGGCTGCCGGGCCAGATGGTGGGCAAATCCGACCATCTTCACGCGGTGCATGTGGCAGATAGCGGCCTGGGCGTGGGCGACCTGGCGCGGGTGGAGATTGTCGAAAGCGGGCCGAATTCACTTGCCGGCCGTATTCGCGCCGCCTGAGCGCGCCAGGACGGGGCGAATTCGCGTCATGTCGGGATTGTTTCGTGTTGCGCGACAATATCGGTCGGATTTTTCTTCACTTCGATGAAAAATTTGTTAATTTAGAGACGCATTTAAGATAAGTTGATGCGGTGAATGTCATAAAGTGCCAGATTTGGGGGCAAGGACTGTGGATGAAATAGGTTCAGGAATTATGCGTAAACTCGCGGGGTGCGCCGTGATCGGCGTGCTGGCGCTATTGGTGGATGTCAGCACGGTTCAGGCACAGGAGGCAGGGCAACAGGCGGGGCAACGCATCGTCAAGGGCGAGCGTTATATCCCGGCGATCTGGGTGGACCCGGATGGTTGCGAGCATTGGGTGATGGATGATGGGGCCGAAGGTTTCATGAGCCCGCACCTGACGCGGGAGGGGCTGCCGGTCTGTCGCGAGGTGGAGCTTTGCAACCTGACCCCAAGTGATCAGATGTTCGCGACCGACAGCGCCAGCATCACTCCGGCAGGCGCACAGGGCTTGCGCGAATTCTTCCGGAACGCCGACGCGGCATCCTTTACCATCATCGGCCACACCGACAGTCGCGGCGCGGACCAATACAACCTGCGTCTGTCGCTGGATCGCGCCAACGCTGTGGCAGAGATCGCTCGCAGCGAGGGGGCGCGTATCGAGGATGTGCGCGGTCATGGCGAACGGATGCCAAAGGCGTCGAACGATACCGCCGAAGGCATGGCGCAGAACCGCCGTGTCGAAATCATGTGCCGGCGCTGAGGGGGAACGGAAAATGAGAAAGATCAGATTTGCAGCTTTGCTCCCCGTTATCGGTCTGCTTGCCGGATGTGTGCACGGCGCCGTCGGCGCCGACAAGGGCCGCGACCTGGGCACCGACCGAAAGGACCTCAACCAGCTTCGAGCCGGCATCTGGGTCGATCCCAACGGCTGCGATCACTGGATCATCGACGATGGCATGGAGGGGTATCTTACGCCGCGCATCGACCGGTCCGGCGTTCCGGTCTGCTCGGGCATCGCGCCGCCGACCGTGGCCACCGGACCGTTCAAGAGCGGTAGCCGTGTGCCTGACATCCTGTGAAATCGTCTCAACCGGGAATGTGGATTTGCGGGGCGCATGATTGGCGCCCCGTTTCTTTTTCGACAACCCGCGGGTTTTTCCCCTCCCGTGCTTGCGCGTGGCGGCGCAACTTGGCACTGTGAGGCCAGGCATCCGATACCGGGAGATTTGTTTGGGAACCAGCGCACCGCCCCCCGCCTCCGACATGACCGCCACGCATCAGGCCGCGGTTGAATTTCCCGACAACAAGCTGTTGATCGACCTGTGCGGCGAGTATGATCGCCACCTTGCCGAGATCGAGCGGGTTCTTGCCGTGCAGATCGTGCGGCGGGGCAATCAACTGGTCATCATGGGCGAAGAGGACGCGGTGCAAGCGGCGATGGTGGTGCTCGATGCGCTCTATGCGCGGCTTGAGACCGGCAAGGGGGTGGAGCACGGCGACGTGGACCGCGAATTGCGCATGGGTGGCGGCGAGGACGCGGGCGGGCTCGACGGTGATCAACTCGAGTTGTTCAAGGGCGGCGCGGTCGAGATCAAGACCCGCAAGAAGCTGGTGGAGCCGCGCACCGACGCGCAGAAAGCCTACGTCAAGGCGCTGTTTGCGCATGAGCTGGCATTCGGCATCGGGCCTGCGGGCACAGGCAAGACCTATCTGGCGGTGGCGGTGGGCGTGCATATGTTCATCGAGGGCCATGTGGACCGGATCATCCTGTCGCGCCCCGCCGTCGAGGCCGGCGAGAAGCTGGGCTATCTGCCCGGCGACATGAAGGAAAAGGTCGATCCCTACATGCAGCCGCTTTATGACGCGCTGAACGATTTTCTGCCCGGCAAGCAGGTGCAGAAGCTCATCGAGGAAAAGCATATCGAGATCGCGCCGCTTGCCTTCATGCGGGGCCGCACGCTCAGCAATGCCTTTGTCGTGCTGGATGAGGCGCAGAACGCCACCTCGATGCAGATGAAGATGTTCCTGACCCGACTGGGCGAGGGAAGCCGCATGGTCGTCACCGGCGACCGCACGCAGATCGACCTGCCGCGCGGGGTGCCCTCGGGGCTGGCGGATGCCGAGCGACTCCTGACCACGATCCCGCAGATCAGCTTCAACTATTTCACCGCCCGCGATGTCGTGCGTCACCCGCTCGTGGCGGCAATTATCGAGGCCTATGAGGCGGATGGCTAGGCCATGCCCGTCGAGGTGATGATCGAGGACGGGCGCTGGCGAGCCGTGGGGATCGAGGCGCTGGCGGATCGCGCGGCGGAGGCGGCGCTTTTGCATCTGGGGCTGGTGCCCGGTGACTGGGAAATCAGCGTTCTGGCCTGCGACGACGCCCGCATCGCCACGCTCAACGCCGAGTTCCGGGGCAAGCCCGCGCCCACCAATGTGCTCAGTTGGCCGGCCGCGGATCTTTCGGCCGAGAACGCGGGCGACATGCCCTTGCCGCCGGCACCGGGCGGGGATGGCTTTCTTGGCGATGTTGCAATAACCTATGACACCTGCGCGCGCGAGGCGGCGGAGGCGGGCCGCCCGCTGGGCCACCATGTCACGCATCTGACCGTTCACGCGGTGCTGCATCTTCTGGGGTTCGATCATATCCGTGACCCGGATGCTACGCTGATGGAGGCAACCGAGGTGGCGATACTTGGCAAACTGGGGGTTCGTGACCCATATTAGCGCAGATGGGGCATGACCCCGCCACCTGAGAAGAGATGGATGGACGAGAGTAGCGACGGATCTCCGGCTGCGGCGCAGGGCGCGCAGCAGGAGGAAACGGCCGAGAACGAGGAAACGGGCGGATTCTTTCGCCGGGTTCTCGGGATCTTCAACCCGCACGATGACAGCGAGGACGGGCAGGGCGCGCTCGGCGGCCCGACGCCGGGCATGGGCAACCTGCACAATATGGCGGTCGAGGATGTCGCCATCCCCACCGCCGAGATCGTCGCCGTGCCGGTCGATATCGGAATCGACGATCTGGTGCAGGTGTTCCGCGAGAGCGGGATGACCCGGCTGCCGGTCTACGAAGGCACGCTCGACACGCCGATCGGCATGATCCACCTCAAGGATTTCGCGCTCAGGCACGGTTTCAACGGCAAGGAGACGGCGTTTGATCTGCGCAAGATGCTGCGCCCGCTGCTTTTCGTGCCGCCCTCCATGCCGATCGGGGTGCTCTTGCAGAAGATGCAGGCCGAACGGCGCCACATGGCGCTGGTGATCGACGAATATGGCGGGGTGGACGGGCTTGTGACCATCGAGGATCTGATCGAACAGGTGGTCGGCCAGATCGAGGACGAGCACGACACCGACGAGGACGCGCTCTGGACCGAGGAGGCGCCAGGCGTTTATGTGGCGCTTGCGCGCACGCCGCTCGATCAGTTCGAGGCCGAGATCGGGCTGTCGCTGACCGAGGCGGACGAGGTGGACGAGGAAGAGATCGACACGCTTGGCGGGCTGGTCTTCATGCTTCTGGGGAGGGTGCCGGTGCGCGGCGAGGTGATCGAGCATCCCGCCGGACCGGTGATCGAGGTTCTGGAGGCCGATCCGCGCCGCATCAAGCGCGTGCGCGTGCGGTTCAGGACCCCGGCGCATGGCTGACGCAGCGCTGGCGCGTCTGGCGGGCTGGTCCTGGCCGGGACGCATGGTGCTTTTCTGGGCGTCGGGCGCGGTGGCGGCGCTCGGGCAGGCGCCGTGGGGGCTATGGCCGCTGACGGTCCTGGGACTGGCGGTGACTTACGGGTTTTTCCGGCGGGTGCGGGGCTGGCGCGCGGCGGCGTTCCTCGGCTGGATGGTGGGCACGGGACATTTCCTCGTGGCCCTGCACTGGATCACCGAGCCGTTCATGGTCGATGCCGCGCGCCACGGCTGGATGGCGCCGTTCGCGCTTTTGGGGCTGGCGATGGGGGCGGGGCTCTACTGGGGGGCAGGGCTGGCGCTGGCGCGGGTCATGGGCGGCGGCTGGGCGGCCTTCGTCGCGGGGCTGGGCCTTGCCGAGATCGCGCGCGGCTGGATTTTCACCGGGTTTCCCTGGGCGCAGGCGGGTCATGCGCTGATCGACACGCCCCTCTTGCACTGGGCGTCCCATGCGGGCGCGCCGGGTCTGCTCGCGCTCGTTCTCGCGGCGGGGGTGGCGATCTGGCATGTGGTGGCGGGGCCGCGGGGGCGCGGCGCGCTGGCGCTGGCCGCGCTGGCCGCGCTCTGGCCGCTGGGGGCCGTGCTTGCTCCGGAGGCGGGGGCGGGCGCGGGCGCGCCGGTGGTCCGCCTCGTCCAGCCCAATGCGCCGCAGCACGAGAAATGGGACCCCGACAGGGCGCAGGCCTTCTTTGACCGTCAGCGCGCCTATACGGCCGCAGGCGCGGTGCCCGATCTGGTGGTCTGGCCGGAAACGGCGGTGCCGGTCTGGCTCAACCATGCGGGCGAGACGCTGGAGGCGGTGGCGGCTTCGGCACGGGGCGCGCCGGTGGTGCTGGGCATTCAGCGGTTCGAGGGGCGCAGGCTCTTCAATTCGCTCGCAGTGATCGAGCCGGGCGGCGTGGTGCGCGAGGTCTATGACAAGCACCACCTCGTGCCCTTCGGCGAATTCATGCCGTTCGGGGATTTTCTCGCCAGTATAGGTATTTACGGCCTCGCCTCGAACGAAGGGCAGGGCTATTCCGCCGGCCCCGGCGCGCGGCTCATCGACCTTGGGCCACTTGGGCGGGCGCTGCCGCTCATTTGCTACGAAAGCGTGTTCGCGCGCGATCTGCGGGCGGCACCGGGGCGGGCGGATGTGATCCTGCTCATCACCAACGATGCCTGGTTCGGGCGGATTTCCGGCCCGTATCAACACCTTGCCCAGGCGCGTCTGCGCAGCGCCGAGATGGGCCTGCCGATGATCCGGGTGGCCAATACCGGCGTGTCGGCGATGATCGACGCGACCGGCCGGATCACCGAGGCGATCGCGCTGGGCGAGGCCGGCTGGCGCGATGCCGCTCTGCCGCCGCCCCTGCCCGAGACGCTCTATGCGCGGCTTGGCGACGGGCCTATGCTGTTGATTTACGGCGCCTTGCTGGCCTTGTCGCTCAGCCGCAACAGGCGGCGCGCAGACGCAGTTAGCGATTGACGGGATCGGTGCGCGGGCGTATCGAGCATCAATCCCGCCACAACGGCTTCCTGGCGTGGCGGATGTATCCAACGGAGCACTTTCATGGCGCGACAGAACTACCTCTTTACCTCTGAATCCGTATCAGAGGGGCATCCCGACAAGGTGTGTGACCGGATTTCGGATTCCATCCTCGACGCATTCCTGCACGAAGAGGCCAATGCCCGGGTTGCGTGCGAGACGTTTGCGACAACGAATTGTGTCGTGGTGGGCGGCGAAGTGGGGCTTTCCGACAGGTCGCGCCTCGCCGATTTCATGGGCCGGATTGACGGGATCGTGCGCGACTGCGTCCGTGACATAGGTTACGAGCAGGACGAATTTCACTGGAATACCTTGCAGTTGCACAACATGCTTCATCTTCAGTCGGCGCATATCGCGCAGGGCGTGGATCGAGACGGGGCAGGCGATCAGGGGATCATGTTCGGCTATGCGGTCGATGAGACGCCCGAACTCATGCCCGCGCCGATTCTTTATGCCCACGCGATCCTAAAGCGGCTGGCCGAGGTCAGAAAATCAGGCATCGAAAAAACCTTGGGCCCCGATGCAAAGTCGCAACTGACGCTGCGCTACGAGGGTGGCAAGCCGGTCGAGGTGACGCAGCTCGTGCTCTCGACGCAGCACTCGGACGAGGCGCAGACAAGCGACGATATCCGCGCGATCGTCGAGCCGTATATTCGCGAAGTTCTTCCAAAGCAGTGGCTTACAGAGCAAACCGAATGGCATGTTAATCCCACGGGCACTTTCGTGATCGGCGGTCCGGATGGCGATGCCGGGTTGACCGGGCGCAAGATCATTGTCGATACCTATGGCGGCGCGGCCCCGCATGGGGGCGGCGCGTTTTCCGGGAAGGATCCGACAAAGGTTGACCGCTCGGCGGCTTACGCGGCGCGTTACCTTGCCAAGAACGTGGTCGCCGCGGGCCTGGCGCGCCGCTGCACCTTGCAGGTGAGCTATGCGATCGGCGTTGCCAAGCCGCTTTCGATCTATGTCGATACCCATGGCACGGGGCAAGTCCCGGAGTCTGTTATCGAAAAGGCGGTGGCCGAGTGCATGGACCTGACCCCGCGCGGTATCCGCGAGCATCTGGACCTCAACAAGCCGATCTACGCGCGCACCGCGGCCTATGGCCATTTCGGGCGCGCACCCGAGGCCGATGGCGGGTTTTCGTGGGAACGGACAGACCTTGTATCGGCGCTAAAAAAGGCTGTTTGATCAAAGGATTGCCGGACGTTCTTTGTGAAAATTGTTAACACTGATGAGTGAACGGATACATTCGACAGGTGCGCCCTGGCGCAATTTTCATGGTCGGATCAAGGGCAAAGCCCTGCGCCCGAACCAGAAGGCATGGCTGGAGGAAGATCTCGGCGCGCTCTCGCCCGGTCCTGTTGACCGGGATGTGAACTCCGGCAGGAAACCGATTGATCTGAAAAGCTATTTCGGAGAGCGCGAGATCTGGCTGGAGATCGGTTTCGGTGGCGGCGAACATATGGTGCATCAGGCGGTGAGAAACCCGGAGGTGGGGATCATCGGCTGCGAGCCGTATATCAACGGGGTAGCGATGCTTCTGGGCAAGATCCGGGCGTCAGGCGCACAAAATATTGCGGTTTATCCGGGCGATGCCCGTAACATGATGGATGTCTTGCCCGAGGGCTCGATCTCTCGCGCCTTTCTGCTCTACCCCGATCCATGGCCGAAAAAGCGCCACCACAAGCGACGCTTCGTCACCCAAGAGCATCTGGGGCCGCTTGCCAGTTGTTTAAGGAAAGGCGGTATTTTTCGGATGGCGACGGATATTCCGGATTATGTGCGCCAGAGCCTCGAAGAGGTGCCGCGCCACGGGTTTGAATGGCTGGCGGATGGGCCGTCCGACTGGCGGACGCCATGGACGGACTGGATATCCACACGTTACGAGCAAAAGGCGCTGCGCGAGGGCCGCGTGCCGCATTACCTTACCTTCCGGCGGGTGTGACACCAGGGCCGCGGGGTGCTTGCCAGCCCTGCCTGCGCGCCTCATATAAGGTGGATGTTGAAGGTCGCGCCCATCCTTTTCGCGCTTTTTTATGCGCTTGCCCTGTATCGGCTTTCGGTCTGGCGCACCATGCGCGAGCTTGACGCGCGCTCGAGCGAGTTGGCCGATCCCCGGCTCAAGGCGATGACGGACCGGCTTGCGCGCGCGCTCGATCTGCCGCGCGTGCGGGTGCATGTCTATGAGATCGAGCCGGTCAATGGCCTCGCCGCGCCGGACGGGCGTATCTTCATCACGCGCGGTTTCTATCGCAAGTTCCAGAGCGGCGAGGTCACCGCCGAGGAGATGGCTTCGGTCATCGCGCACGAGCTTGGCCACGTGGCGCTTGGCCATTCGCGGCGGCGGATGCTCGACTTTTCGGGCCAGAACGCGCTGCGAACGGCGCTGGCCTTGCTGTTGTCGCGGTTTCTGCCCGGCGTCGGGGTGCTCATCGCCAACGGGCTGACGATGCTTCTGGCCGCGCGGCTGTCGCGTGGCGATGAATACGAGGCCGACGCCTATGCCGCCGCCTTGCTGACCAAGGCCGGAATTGGCACGGGGCCGCAGAAATCGCTGTTCCAGAAGCTCGAGGCGCTGAGCCATGGGGCGGGGGGCGCGACGCCGGCCTGGCTCCTGAGTCATCCCCGGACCGAAGAGCGCATCGGGCAGATCGAACGGCTCGAGGCGCGCTGGCAGCCGCGCCCGACATGACGCCGCAGTGTCTGTGTATCGGCGGTTTCTTCCGATCGGGACACGCTTGGCAAGATACCCCGTGCCGGGCTAGGTTCTGACGATTCGCTAACAGGTGCCCTCGATGGACTTCACCCAGTTCCAGACGTTCCGCGTTGCCGTCTGCGACCTCAATGGCCGGATGCGCGGCAAGCGTCTGCCCGTCAGCTTTGCCGACAGGCTTTCGGACGGCTCCGTGCGTATGCCGCTGAGTTCCCTCAATCTCGACATTTTCGGGGCCGATATCGAGGGCTCACCGCTCGTGTTCGAGAGCGGCGACATCGACGGGCGGCTTTTCCCCACCGAGCGCAGCGCGGTGCCCTTGCCCTGGCTCGAGGAGCCGCAGGGGCTTGTGCCGATGGTGATGCATCACGACGACGGCACGCCCTTTGCGGGCGATCCGCGTCATGCGCTGGCCAGCGTGCTTGCCCGCTATGCCGCCCGTGGCTGGGAGGTGTTCGCCGCCACCGAGCTTGAATTCACGCTTGTCGATCCGTCCGGCAAGTTTCTGAAAACGGTGCGCGATCCACGATCGGGGCGGCGCATGAAGGCGCCCGGCATCCTCAGCCTCGGGCAGATGGACGCGTTCGACGCCTTTCTCAGCGCGCTCTATTCGGCCGGGGCCGAGATGGAACTGCCCGTGGAATCGGCCATTTCCGAGGCGGGGGTGGGACAGTTCGAATTGACGCTTCGCCACCAGTCCGCCCTGCGCGCCGCCGACGATACCTGGCTGTTCAAGAACCTTATCAACGGTATGGCGCGGCTGCACGGGTTCGTTGCCACCTTCATGGCCAAGCCATTTCCCGATGACAGCGGCAACGGGATGCACATGCATTTCTCGGTGCTCGACCGCGACGGGCACAACGTCTTTGACGACGGCACGCCGCGCGGCACCGACATCCTGCGATCGGCGGTCGCCGGCTGTCTTGCCGCCATGCCCGCCTCGACGCTGATTTTCGCGCCTCATTCCAACAGTTACGCACGCCTTGTGCCCGGGGCGCACGCGCCGACCGGGGCGGGCTGGGGCTATGAGAACCGCACCGTCGCCGTGCGCATCCCCGGCGGTTCCAACGCCGCGCGGCGTATCGAGCATCGCGTCGCGGGCGGGGACATAAACCCCTATCTGACCTTCGCGGCCATCCTGGGCGCGGCGATCATCGGCATCGAGGACGCGATGACCCCACCCGAGCCGATCGCCGGTAACGGCTATGAGGCGGACCTGCCGCAACTGGCCCCGGATTGGGACACGGCGATCATGCGCCTTGAGAGCGACCCCCTGATGGCGCGAATCTTTTCCCCGGACATCATCACCAATCTGGTGATGACCAAGCGCCAGGAACTGCGCCACATGTCCAAGATCCCCGCCCGCGACCACTGGAAGACCTATCTCGAAACGGTGTAGGCTCGTGGCAATGCGCCGGCAGGAATTCGATCAGCAAGAGGCCCCATGAAAATCGGCATCCTCAAGACCGGGCACGCCCCGGATGTCGTCCTGGGCGAGCTGGGCGATTATGACGCGATGTTCGCGCGTCTTCTCGCCGGACGCGGGTTCGAGTTCGTGGCCTACGACGTGGTCGATGGAGAGTTTCCCGACGGGCCTCATGCTGCCGACGGCTGGCTTGTCACCGGCTCGAAACATGGCGTCTATGAGGATCATCCGTGGATTGCGCCGCTCGAGGCGCTTGTCCGCGAGATCCGCGATGCCGGGCGGCCCCTTGTGGGCGTCTGTTTCGGCCATCAGATCATCGCGCAGGCATTTGGCGGCGAGGTGATCAGGCATCCCGGCGGCTGGCGTGTCGGGTCCACCGAATACGAGATCGACGGCCGCTCCCTCACCCTTAACGCCTGGCATCAGGATCAGGTCGTGACCGCCCCGCCCGGAGCGGAGATAGCGGGCCGCGCCGAGGGCTGCGAGATTGCCGCGCTGCGCTACGGTGATCTCATCCTTACCATCCAGCCTCATCCCGAGTTCGGGCGCACGATGATGGACCGGCTGATCGAGTATCGCGCCAACGGCGTCGTGCCCGACCCGTTGCGCGATCATGCGCGTGCCTTGCTCGACACCCCCACCGACAGTGCCGCCATGGCCGAGACCATCGCCGCCGTCCTCATGAAAGGCGCAAGCCATGGCTGATCTGAGCCAACTCATCGCCGCCCTGCCTCCTGCCGCGCAGGCCTATCTGGAAAACCGCCGCCTCGACGAGGTGGAGTGCATCATCGCCGACCTGCCCGGCATCGCCCGCGGCAAGGCGGTGCCGGCGACCAAGTTCGCGCGGCAGAGGTATTTCCATCTGCCCGATTCGATCTTCTACCAGACCATCACCGGCGATTGGGGCGAGGCGGCGGGCGAGGAGGGCTTTATCGAGCGCGACATGATCCTGCGCCCCGACATGAGCACCGCCACCGCCGCGCCCTGGACGGCGGACTGGACGCTGCAGGTGATACACGACGCTTTCGACCGCGACGGCGCGCCGATCCCGTATTCACCGCGCAACGTGCTGCGCCGGGTGGTCGAGATGTATCGCGCGCGCGGCATGAAGCCGGTGGTGGCCCCGGAGATGGAATTTTTTCTTGTCGCGCGAAACCTCGACCCCGCGCAAGAGATCATGCCGATGATGGGCCGCTCGGGCCGCCCGGCGGCGGCGCGGCAGGCCTACTCGATGACCGCGGTGGACGAGTTCGGCCCTGTCATCGACGATATCTACGACTTTGCCGAGGCGCAGGGCTTCGAGATCGACGGCATCACCCAGGAGGGGGGTGCGGGGCAGCTCGAGATCAACCTGCGCCATGGTGACCCGATCAGGCTTGCAGACGAGGTGTTCTATTTCAAGCGGCTGATCCGCGAGGCGGCGCTGCGCCACAACTGCTTTGCCACCTTCATGGCCAAGCCGATCGCCGACGAGCCGGGCAGCGCCATGCATATCCACCATTCGATTCTCGATCTGGCAACGGGGCGCAACCTCTTTGCCGGGCCGCAGGGGGGGGAGACGGACCTGTTTTTCCACTTTATCGGCGGTCTGCAGAAGCATCTGCCCTCGGCCATCGCGGTGCTGGCACCCTATGTCAATTCCTATCGCCGCTACGTCAAGGATCAGGCCGCGCCCATCAATCTTGCCTGGGGGCGCGACAACCGCACGACGGGCATTCGCGTACCGCTTTCGGCGCCGGAGTCGCGCCGGGTCGAGAACCGCATGGCGGGGATGGATTGCAACCCCTATCTCGGCATCGCGGCGAGCCTGGCTTGCGGTCTTCTGGGGATCATCGGGGAGGAATGGCCCGACAAGCAGTGCAAGGGCGACGCCTATAGCGGCGAGCCCGATATTCCCAACGTGATGGGCGATGCGCTCGACATGTTCGAGGAGGCGCGCGATCTACACGAGATCCTCGGCCCGGAATTCGCCCGCGTCTATGCCATCGTGAAGCGTACGGAATATGTCGAATTCCTCCAGGTCATCAGCCCGTGGGAGCGTGAGCATCTCCTGCTCAACGTCTGAGCGGGGGAAAGGCGTGGGGAGATGGATATTTTTGGCAAGATGAAGCGATGAACCTGCTCCATGCCAATGACCGGCGCGGGGAATATCCGCCAAGCTGGTATGCGGCGACGGTCGAGCCGCTGGCGCGGTTTGCGCCCCTGAAGGGGGCGGCGCGGGCGGATGTCTGCGTGGTGGGGGGCGGCTATAGCGGGCTTTCGGCGGCGCTGCACCTGGCGCAGGCCGGGCTTGACGTGGTGCTGCTGGAGGCGCAGCGCGTGGGGTTCGGGGCCTCGGGGCGCAATGGCGGGCAGTTGGGCAGCGGGCAGCGGGTCGAGCAGACCGCGCTGGAGCGGCTGGTCGGCGAGGGCGATGCCGCGCATTTGTGGCGTCTTGCCGAAGAGGCCAAGGATCTTGTGAAATCGCTCGTGGCGCGGCACGGGATCGACTGTCACCTGGAACCGGGCGTGGCCCATGCCTGTTTCTCGGCGCGCGAGACCGCGGCGGAACACGCCTATGCCGACCACCTGGCGGCGCGATATGGTTACGAGCAGATCGAGAAGCTGGACGCGGCGGGCTTTGCCGCGCTCTGCCCCTCGCCCGCCTACAGGGGCGGCACGCTGGATATGGGGGCGGCGCACCTGCACCCGCTGGCCTATGCTCTTGGGCTGGCAGGGGCGGCCGAGGCTGCGGGGGTGCGGATTTTCGAGGGTGCCGAGGTGCGTGACATCCGCCGCGGGCCGCGCCTGCGGGTGGCGACCGATGCGGGCCATGTGGACGCCGATCACCTGATCCTTGCCTGCAACGGCTATCTCGGCGGGCTCGATCGCCGGGTTGCCGCGCGCGTCATGCCGATCAACAATTTCATCGTGGCGACCGCGCCCCTGGGCGCGGTCGCGCGCCGTGTGCTCACGCGGGACGTGGCGGTGGCGGATACGAAATTCGTGGTGAATTACTTTCGGCTGAGCCATGACGGGCGGCTGCTGTTTGGCGGTGGCGAGAGCTATGGCTACCGCTTTCCGCGCGACATACGCGCCACGGTGGCGCGGCCGATGCTGAAGATCTTTCCGCATCTGGCGGAGGTGCCGATCGACTATGCCTGGGGCGGGACGCTGGCCATCACCATGCGGCGGATGCCGTATCTGGCGCGGCTTGCGCCGAACATCCTGTCGGCCTCGGGCTATTCCGGGCATGGCGTCGGCATGGCGACGCTGGCGGGTCGGCTCATGGCCGAGGCGGTGCGCGGGCAGGCGGCGGGGTTTGACTGCATGGCGCGGGTGCCGTGCCCGGCCTTTCCCGGCGGCGCGGCGCTGCGCGTCCCGCTTCTGGTGCTGGCGATGAGCTGGTTTGCGCTGCGCGACCGGCTGGGTTTGTGAGTTGTTTTGACAAACCGTCACAATTCGGGCCTATATGTTCGGGAAAGCCGAAGAACATTTTCAGGAAAGCCGAAGACATGACGCAAGTTCCGAACGTTCACGACGCCGATCCCATCCCCGAGGCCGCCCGCGCCGAGATCGACCGGATGCTGTCGAGTGGCGATCTCTTCCGCTACACGGCACCGCAGGACGCGCCGGTGGCGTTGCTGGAGCGCGAATTCGCCGCGGCCATGGGGGTGCGCCATGCGCTGGCGGTCTCGTCGTGTTCAGCGGCGCTGTTTCTGTCGCTCAAGGCGCTCGACCTGCCGCGCGGGGCGCGGATCCTGATCCCCGGTTTCACCTTTGCCGCGGTGCCGTCCTCGGTCATCCATGCCGATTGCGTGCCGGTGCTGTGCGAGGTGGGCGAGGATTACCGGATCGACCTCGACGATTTCGCGGCGAAACTGGGAGGCGTCGATGCCGTGCTGGTCAGCCACATGCGTGGGCACACCTCGGACATGGATGCGATCATGGCGCTGGCGGGCGCGCGCGGCCTGCCGGTGATCGAGGATGCGGCACATTCGCTCGGCACGCTCTGGCGGGGGCGGAAGATCGGCACCATCGGTCGGGTGGGCTGTTTCAGCTTTCAGTCCTACAAGCTGGTCAATGCGGGCGAGGGGGGCATCCTGGTTAGCGACGACGCCGATCTGGTGGCGCGGGCGGTAATCATGTCGGGGGCCTATGAACACAACTGGGCCAAGCATATCGGCGCGCCCGATGCCGCGCTCGAGGCGGCCTTCGCGCGCTGGCAGAACCGGCTGCCGCTCTATAATATGCGGCTCAACAATCTTTCGGCGGCGATCATCCGCGCGCAGATCCCCGAGATCGCGCGCCGGGTGCGGGCGGGGCGCGCCAATCACGATCATGTGGCGGCACGGCTCAACGCCTCTGCCTGGTTTGCGGTGCCCGCGGCGCTGCCGGGCGAGGAGCGCGCACCCGATTCGATCCAGTTCAACCTTGTGGGGATGGACGAGGCCGAGAGCCGCGCCTTCGTCGAAGAGGCGGCGGCGCGCGGTGTCAAGGTACAGGTTTTCGGCCTGAGCACGGACAATGCACGCGCCTTCTGGAACTGGAGATTTCTGCCCGGCGGCGTGCCCGAGCTTCCGCAAACGCGGGCGATGCTGATGCGGGCCTGCGACGTGCGGCTGCCCGCGCGCCTCACCCGGGCCGAGTGCGACGTGATCGCGGGCGCGCTCGTGGCGGCGGCGGCGGCGGTGACGGGCGCGCGGCGCGCCTACGGCACCTGACGAGACGGGCCGCCCGCGCGGTGCGGACGGCCCGCTGGTTTCCGGGCAAGGCCCGTGAGCGATCCTGTCTTGTTCGGGCCTGTCTTATTCGGGTTTGCCCGCCTCGATCGAGATGCGAACCGCCACCTCGTCGCTGATATAGGGCGCGAACATGCCGACGTCGAAATCGCTGCGCTTGAGCGTGGTGGTCGCGTCAAAGCCGATCCAGGGGCGATTGTTCATCGGGTGCGCATCGGCCTTCTGGTTCATCACCGTGTCAAGCGCCACCGATCGGGTGATGCCGTTCATGGTCAGATCGCCGGTGATGATGGCGGTGGTCTCGCCCGTCACCTCGATGCCGGTCGAGGTGAAGGAGATCATATCGCCCTCTTTCGCGCCGAAGAACTCTTCGGACATGAAGTGCTGGTAGCGCTCTTCCCAGCCGGTGAACATCGACATGAGCGGGATCGAAACGTGGACCGAGGAATTGGCGGGGGTCTCTTCATCGAACTCGATAGTGCCCTCGAAACCCGCGAACATGCCCGTGGTGGTCGAGAAACCAAGGTGATCGTAGGTGAACACGACCTGGCTGTGGCTCGGGTCAAGCTCATAGGTCTCGGGGGCAGCAAGGGCCGGGGTGGTGCCAAGCGCAAGAGCGGCGGCAAGCAGGATACGGTTCATATGGAAATCTCCCTTGACGGATCATGTCGGATTGACCACGCTACATTTGGGACTGCTCCGCCAAAGGGCAATACCGCAGTTTCAAACAAACCTTGTGAACTGACGAACATCTGCGCGCGCCTTCGCTCTGCCCTTGCAGGCACTCACGGGCCAAGCTATACGCCCCCAACCTTTCGCAATCGTTATGATCCGCGCAGACTCTCGTGGACGGGCCCGCGAAAGGGCATCGCCCGTCCTATGAAATGCGCCTTGACAGAAATGGAGACGACATGCCGCTCTACGAGCATGTGATGATCGCGCGTCAGGATCTTTCCAACGCGCAGGCCGAGGGCCTGATCGAACATTTTGGCACCATTCTCGCCGATAACGGGGGCCGCGTCCTCGAGAGCGAGTATTGGGGTGTCAAGACGATGGCCTACAAGATCAACAAGAACCGCAAGGGCCATTACGCCTTTCTCAGGACCGACGCGCCTTCGGCCGCCGTGCAGGAGATGGAGCGTCTGATGCGGCTGCATGACGATGTGATGCGCGTGCTGACCATCAAGGTGGACACCCACGACGAAGGCCCCTCGGTGCAGATGCAGAAGCGCGAAGAGCGCGGTGACCGCCCCGACCGTGGTGACCGCCCCGACCGTGGTGACCGCCCCGACCGTGGTGACCGTGGTGACCGTGGCGACCGTGGCGAACGCCGCGAGCGCCGCTGAACCATCGCGTGAGAAAAGGACGATAACCCATGGCTACCAAACCGTTTTTCCGTCGCCGCAAGGTCTGCCCCTTCTCGGGCGATAACGCCCCCAGGATCGACTACAAGGACACGCGCCTGCTGCAACGCTATATTTCCGAGCGCGGCAAGATCGTGCCGTCGCGCATCACCGCCGTTTCGGCCAGGAAACAGCGCGAACTGTCGCGCGCGATCAAGCGCGCGCGCTTTCTCGCGCTGTTGCCTTACGCCGTGAAATAAGGAGTGACCCGATGCAAGTGATCCTTCTGGAACGCGTGGCCAAGCTTGGCCAGATGGGCGACGTGGTCGATGTCAAAGCCGGCTTTGCGCGCAACTACCTTTTGCGCCAGGGCAAGGCGCTGACCGCGTCCGAGCGCAACATCGCCGATTTCGAGGCGCGCAAGGCGCAGCTCGAGGCGCAGAACCTCGAGACCCGCAGGGAGGCCGAGGCCATGGCCGAGCGCCTTGGCGGGCAACAGTTCATCGTGATTCGTCAGGCCTCTGACAGCGGTGCGCTCTACGGCTCGGTGAGCACGCGCGACGCGGCTGACGCCGCGACCGAGAACGGCTATACCCTTGATCGCAAGCAGGTGGCGCTCACCCGGCCGATCAAGGAACTGGGCCTGCATGACGTGACCGTGACGCTTCATCCCGAAGTGGTGGTGACGATCCAGCTCAACGTCGCGCGCTCGCCAGAGGAGGCCGAACTGCAGGCCTCGGGCAAGAGCATCCGCGACGCCGCCGCCGAAGCCGAAGCCGCCGCCGATTTCGAGATCGCCGAGCTTTTCGACGATATCGGCGGCGCGGCGTCGGACGACGACGATTACGCGTCTGCGCGCGCGGACGACGACACGAACTGAGCAGGGCCGACACAAGGAAAGGCACCGCGCGGATCTCCGGGCGGTGCTTTTCTTTCGAATTTGCGCGCTTCTCTCGACAGGATGCGCGCTCGCATGTTAGCCTGCCCTCTTGATGGAGGTTACGCGCCGAGGCGGCTGCAGAGCGGGATGTTTCCAGGGGGTGTGTGATCTGAGCGTATCGGTGCCGGAGGTCGTGCGACTGAAGTTGGTATTTTTGTCGGACGTGCGCGGGATCGGTCAACTAAGGAATTGTACTGTCGGCGCCTGAGTGCGAGGCCGTATCGGGGACGATGCCATGAGCGATGCGTTTGACAGGGGAGGTCTGATCGACCTTGCGGAATTGCCGGACGCCTCTGCCGATTTCGATGGCTTTCTGTTCGACTTGCGCGACCGTTTCGGCCTCGATCATGTGGCCTATGCCGGGATGAACCCGATCAACCGCTCGGTTGTCGGCCATGTGACCTATCCCGACGAATGGAAGCTGCATTATGCGCAGCGGGGCTTTCAGAGGATCGACCCGACCCTGCACCGTGCACGACGCTCGATTGCGCCGGTGGACTGGACGCGGCTCGAACGGGATAAGGATTACCTCGCCGTCTTCAACGAGGCCCGCGACTTCGGCATTTCCGATCAGGGGGTCACGATCCCGGTCCGGGGACCCTATGGCGATGTCGGCGGGCTGAGCCTGACAAGCAGTGGCCCGCGCACGGACTGGACCGCGCTTTGTCGGCAGAACCTGCACCTGTGGCAGGCGCTGGCGGTGCATGTGCACGATCTTGTGATTAGTTCGGACAGTTTCTCCAATCTGCTGCGCGGACCGTCGCTGTCGTCGCGTGAGCGCGAGATCCTGCAATGGACCGCTGAGGGCAAGTCGCAGCAGGATATTGCTGATATTCTGGTGATTTCTCACCGCACGGTCGAGGTTCACCTTCGATCTGCGCGCCATAAGCTCTATGCACTGACGACGGCACAGGCGGTCGGGCGCGCCATTTCCATGAGCCTGATCTATCCGGGCTGACCCCGGCCTATACGGGATTCCCCCAATAGCATCTGACTGGTCTTTGTCTACACTCGCAAGTGTAGACTTATTTTGCACCACTCACGCAGATCTGCCGTGCCACTCGCGGCCAACCAAGGGGAAAATAGCCATGATCCTGATTGTAGACGCTCTCAACAAGGACAAGTTCCATTCCGTTCTCGACGACATGTTCCGCCTGCGCGCCCGCGTTTTTGCCGGGCGGCTTGGCTGGGATGTGACCATCACCGACGGGCGCGAGGAGGATCAGTTTGATGCGCTCGATCCGGGGTATGTCATTGGGCTCGACGAGGAGGGCAATGTCGTGGCCTGCGCGCGTGCGCTTCAGACCACGGGGCCACACATGCTCTCTGACGTGTTCCACTCGATCCTCGACGGCGAGCCGCCGCTGCGCAGTGCGACGCTCTGGGAATCCACGCGCTTTTGCGTCGATACCGAGCGGCTCGGGCGGGGCAGGATGCGCGGCTCGGTCTCCCATGCCACCTCCGAACTGATGCTGGGCGCGGTGGAATACGCCATGCGATCGGGAATATCGGACGTGATCACGGTGATCGACCCGGTAATGGACCGGGTGCTCAAGCGGTCGGGCAACGCGCCCTATGATTATGTGGGCAAGACGGTCAGCATGGGCAAGGTGGCCGCGCTTGCGGCTCTTCTCGATTGTACCGAGGAACGCGCGGCGAGCATCCGCGCCCATGCCGGGATCGAGGGTGATGTTTTCCTGACCGATGAGGAGGCGCTTGCGCTGCCCGTGATCGCAGCGGCCGAGGCCAGGACCACAACAGCCGGTCTGCGCAAATCGCCGCTCGAAGCCTATTGCGACGAGCAGATCGCCGCCGCGACCACCGCCAAGGAGCGCGTCGATGCGCTTCGCCTCAAGGCGGCGCTCGCCGACAGGGTTCGTTCTCACTCGGATATCAGCGCCTGATCTCCAATCGGTGCGCGTCGGTCGGCCTCAGGATCGGTCGCCGGGTGTCAGAACGGAAAGGGCCGCCCTCATTCTCCCCGGGGCGGCCCTTGAACATGGTGTAGATGCGCCTTGTGGCTTACATCTCGTCCATGCCCTCGAGGATTTTTTCAAGCTCTTCGCGTGACACGGTCCTCTCGGTCACTTCGGCCAGTTCTACGACGTAATCAATCACCTTGTCCTCGAAGATCGGCGCGCGCAGTTGCTGGCTCATCTGCGGGTTCTTCTGCACGAATTCAAAGAATTCGCGCTCATGACCCGGGTATTGGCGCGCCTGGTTCATCACTGCCTGGGTCATCTCGGCATCGCTGACCCGCACCTCGGCCTTCTGGCCCAGATCAGCGAGCAAGAGGCCAAGACGCACACGGCGCTCGGCCAGCGTCGCCTGCTCCTCGGTCGTCTCGATCTCGCCGTGGTCGTGGCCCTTCTCCTCGGGGTGATCCTCGTGCCAGAGCTGATGCGCGATCTGCTTGGCCTCGGTCTCGACCATGGTGGGCGGCAGCTCGAAGCTCACCAGCTCGTCCAGCGCGTCCAGAACCTTGCGCTTGAGGATGGCGCGCGCGGCACCGGCATATTCCTGTTCCAGCCGCTCGCGGATCTGCTCTTTCAGCGCGTCGAGGTTCTCGGCACCGTATTTCTGCGCCAGATCGTCGTTTATCTCGGCGGCGACGGGCTCCTTCACGGCCTTCACGGTGCAGTCGAAGACCGCTTCCTTGCCCGCCAGGTTCGCGGCTTGATAGTCCTCGGGGAAGGAGACGGTAACGGTCTTCGCCTCGCCCGCCCTGACGCCGACAAGCTGCTCCTCGAAGCCGGGGATGAAGCTGCCCGAGCCGAGCGTGAGCGGGTAATCCTCGGCGCTGCCGCCCTCGAAAGGCTCGCCGTCGAGCTTGCCGACAAAGTCGATCACCACCTGGTCGCCGTCCTGCGCCGCGGCCCCGTCCTCGCGGTCGCGGAAATCCTGCGCGCTGGCGGCGAGATTCCCGAGCGCCTCGTCAATGGCGGCCTCATCGGCCGTGACGACCAGCCGCTCCAGCTTGATGCTTGAAAGATCGACCGCCGGAACCTCGGGCAGGGCCTCATAGCTCAGCTCGATCTCGACATCGTCGCCCTCTTTCCAGTCCTGGTTGGCCATCTTCACATCGGGCTCGAACGCCGGACGCTCGCCCTTTTCCTCGAAATGGGCGCGCATCGCCTCATCGACGGATTCCTGCATCGCCTCGCCAAGCACCCGTGTGCCGAACTGCTTTTTCAGCAGTGGCAGCGGCACCTTGCCCTTGCGAAAGCCCTTCAGTTCGATTTCCGGCTGGGCCTCTTTCAGCTTTTCGGTGACCTTGTCATCGAGGACCTGCGCCGACAGGATCATCCTGTAGCCGCGCTTGAGACCTTCGTTGAGGGTTTCGGTGACCTGCATGTTCGTCCTTCCCTATGCATCGGGCCGCGGAGGCGTCCGCGGCGGTCAAGATCACGCGCCTTCTAGTGACGGGCGGATCGCACTGCAAGGGAAAACCGGCCGCCCCGGTCGGCTCAGACCCCTCGCCAGATCCAGCCGCCGCCAAGCACGCGGCTGCCGCCGGTCTCGTAGAAGACGCAGGCCTGTCCGGGCGCGACGCCTTCCTCGGGGGTGAGCAATTCGACCTCGGCCTCGGTCTCCGAGACGGGCCGAAGGATCGCCTCGCGGGGCGGGCGGGTGGAGCGGACCTTGACCGACAGGGGCCATTCGGGGCGCGAGGCGAGCGGCGCATCGCCCAGCCAGTTGATCTCGCGCAGCGGCACGGTGCGGGTGGCCAGCATCGCCTTGGGGCCGACGATCACGCGGCGGGCCTCGACGTCGAGGCGCACCACAAAGAGCGGCTCTTCCAGCCCGCCGATGCCAAGGCCGCGGCGCTGGCCGATGGTATAGTGAATGACCCCCTCGTGCCGGCCAAGGATGCGCCCGTCGGCATGGACGATCTCGCCCGGATCGGCGGCACCGGGGCGCAGCTTCTCGATCACGGCGGCGTAATCGCCACCTGGCACGAAACAGATATCCTGGCTGTCGGGCTTGTCGGCCACGATCAGCCCGTATTTCGCCGCCAGCGCCCGCGTCTCGGCCTTGGAGGCCAGCCCCCCCAGCGGGAAGCGCAGGAATTCGAGTTGTTCGGGCGTGGTGGAGAACAGGAAATAGGACTGGTCGCGCGCCGAATCAGCCGCGGAATGCAGCTCCGGGCCCCGCGGCCCGATCTCGCGGCGGATATAATGCCCTGTCGCCATGCAATCGGCGTCAAGGTCGCGCGCAGTCTCGAGCAGGTCCTTGAACTTCACGCGCTCGTTGCAGCGGATGCAGGGCACGGGTGTTGCGCCGGCAAGATAACTGTCGGCGAACTCGTCGATCACGGCATCTTTAAATATACTCTCGTAGTCGAGCACATAATGCGGAAACCCCATTTCCTCGGCCACGCGGCGCGCGTCGTGAATATCGACGCCTGCACAGCACGCGCCCTTCTTGGACAGCGCCGCGCCGTGATCGTAAAGCTGGAGGGTGACGCCGACCACGTCATAGCCCTCTTGCGCAAGCTGTGCCGCCACCACCGAGGAATCGACACCGCCCGACATCGCAACCACCACCCGCGTCTCGGCAGGCGGCTTGGCAAAGCCGAGTGAATTCAAAGGCATGGCTGTGTCGAGGGACATGGGACGCTCCGGCGGGATCGGTTCAGATATAGGAAAATCCTAAACATTCTCAAGGCCTGGCTTCACCCCTTGTTAAGCGCGTTTGCGCATCCTGAAAGCCGCATCAGAGAAGGGGTGAGAGTGATGTATCTGAAGAAAGTCGATGGGCCAAGGGCGGTTACACTGCCTGACGGAAGCACCTTCAGCCGCGCCGACCTGCCGCCGCCCGAGACGGAACGCTGGGTCGCCTCACGCAAGCTTGCGGTCGTGCGCGGCATCGCCTGTGGGTTGATTTCCCGATTCGAGGCGCTGCACATCTATAAGTTGAGTGATGAGGAGTTGGACGGCTGGATTCGCGCGGCGGAAAGTCACGGAAGGAATGGCCTAAAGGTTACAAAACACAGGCGGGGTTGACAACTTTGGCACGAGTTTGTGAAAATCATCTTCGTCGGTAACGGTAGGTTAACCATTTCTGTTCAGGGTTGTGAACAAAGAGGAACCATTGAACGGAGAACACCCTATGCGTGTATTGCTGGTCGAGGATGACCCCACCACCACCAAGAGCATCGAGATGATGCTGACCCATGCCAATCTCAACGTCTATACGACCGATCTGGGGGAGGAGGGGATCGATCTGGCCAAGCTCTACGATTACGATCTGATTCTGCTCGATCTCGGCCTGCCGGACATGCACGGCCATGAGGTGCTGCGGCAATTGCGGCTGGCGCGGATTTCCACCCCGATCCTGATCCTGTCGGGGACGGACGACACCGAAAGCAAGCTCAAGGGGTTCGGTTTCGGCGCGGATGACTACCTCACCAAACCGTTTCACCGCGATGAGCTTGTGGCGCGTATCCATGCCATCATCCGCCGCTCCAAGGGACATTCGCAGTCGGTGATCCGAACCGGCAAGATCAACGTCAATCTCGATGCCAAGACAGTGGATGTGGCCGGGCAGGCGGTGCACCTGACGGGCAAGGAATACCAGATGTTCGAGCTTTTGAGCCTGCGCAAGGGCACGACGCTGACCAAGGAGATGTTTCTCAACCATCTATACGGCGGCATGGACGAGCCCGAACTCAAGATCATCGACGTGTTCATCTGCAAGCTGCGCAAGAAGCTGGCCGAGGCGACGGGCGGGGAAAACTATATCGAGACGGTCTGGGGGCGTGGCTATGTGCTGCGCGACCCCGAACCGGGTGCGCGCTCGGGACCCCCGCTTGCCGTGGGCGCCTGAGCGCATCTGGACCTTGCCCCGCGGCCGCCCTATCACTTGACAGCGCGGATCAATGGGGGCGGGCGATGTCGGGGGAAATTGCGGTCGAGCGCCTGACAGAGGAACAGGCGCGGGAGGAACTGGCGCGGCTGGCAGAGATATTGGCGCGCGCCAACAGGGCCTACCATACCGACGATGCGCCGGTGATGTCGGATGCCGGGTATGACGCGCTCAAGGCGCGCAATGCCGCGATCGAGGCGCGCTTTCCCGCGCTGAAACGCGCCGACAGCCCCTCCGACCAGGTCGGCGCAGCCCCGGCAGAGGGTTTTGCCAAGGTCCGCCACGCGGTGCGGATGCTGAGCCTTGCCAACGCCTTCGAGCCCGAGGATATCGGCGAGTTCGATGCCCGCATCCGTCGATACCTTGGCCTGAGCGACGACGCCCCGCTCTTCTATACGTCGGAGCCGAAGATCGACGGGCTGAGCCTGAGCCTGCGCTACGAGGCGGGCCGCCTGGTGCAGGCGGCCACGCGCGGCGATGGCGAGATCGGCGAGAACGTCACCGCCAACGCCCGCACCATCGCCGACATCCCCGACCGGATCGAGGGCGCGCCCGACATCCTCGAGGTGCGCGGCGAAGTCTACATGAGCCATGCCGATTTCGCGGCGCTCAACGCGCGGCAGGCGGCCAGGGGCGACAAGCCCTTCGCCAATCCCCGTAACGCCGCCGCCGGATCGCTGCGCCAGCTCGACGCGACGATCACCGCGGCGCGCCCGCTGAAATTCTTCGCCTATGGCTGGGGCGAGACCTCTGCGCCGCTGGCCGATACACAGATCGGCGCACTCGAGCGGCTCGCGGCGCTCGGCTTTCCGAGCAACCCGATGACCGCCCTGTGTGACGGGCCGGATGCGCTGCTCGATCACTACCGCAGGATCGAACAGGCCCGCGCCACGCTTGGCTATGATATCGACGGGGTGGTTTACAAGGTCAACGATCTTGCCCTGCAAGCACGGCTCGGCTTTCGCGCCACCACCCCGCGCTGGGCCATCGCGCATAAATTCCCCGCCGAACTGGCCTGGACGTGGCTCGAGGCGATCGACATCCAGGTGGGCCGCACCGGCGCGCTTTCCCCCGTGGCGCGGCTCACGCCGGTAACGGTGGGGGGCGTGGTGGTCAGCAAGGCCACGCTTCATAACGAGGATTACATCGCGGGCCGCGACAGCAAGGGAGAGGTCATTCGCGGCGGCAAGGATATCCGCGTGGGTGACTGGGTGCAGGTCTATCGCGCGGGCGACGTGATTCCCAAGATCGCCGATGTCGATCTCGCCAGGCGTCCCGCCGATGCGACCCCCTTCCGCTTTCCCGAGACCTGCCCCGAATGCGGCTCGGACGCGCGCCGCGAGCCGGGTGATTCGGTGCGCCGATGCATGGGCGGGCTGGTCTGCCCCGCGCAGGCGGTGGAACGGCTCAAGCATTTCGTCTCGCGCGGCGCGTTCGACATCGAAGGGCTGGGGCCGAAGCAACTGGAGGCATTCTACCGCGACGGCTGGATCCGCGAACCGGCCGACATCTTCACGCTCGAGGCGCGCTTCGGGCAGGGCGTTCAACAGTTGAAAAACCGCGAGGGCTGGGGCGAGAAGAGCGCGAAGAACATCTTTCAGGCTATTGACGAAAAAAGAAAAATCCCCTTCGCGCGGCTTCTCTACGCCCTCGGCATCCGCCATGTGGGCGAGCAGGCAAGCAACATGATCGCGCGCCATTACGGCACCTGGGAGGAGTTCATCGCCGCGATGGACAACGCCCGCGACCTGAGCGGGCCCGAATGGGAGCGGCTTCTGGGCATCGACGGGGTGGGCGAGGTGATGGCGACAAGCCTCGTGCAGACCATCACCGAGCCGCATGAGCGCGCGGGCATCGAGCGGCTGACCCGCCATCTGACCATCGAGCCTGCCGCCCCCCCCGACACCTCGGGCAGCCCGGTCGCGGGCAAGACACTCGTGTTCACCGGCACGCTGGAAAAGATGACCCGCGCCGAGGCCAAGGCGCGCGCCGAGGCGCTTGGCGCCAGGGTGGCGGGCAGTGTCTCGGCGCGCACCGATCTGCTGATCGCCGGGCCGGGGGCCGGATCGAAGGCGAAGAAGGCCGCGGATCTCGGCATCGAGGTGATCGACGAGGATGCGTGGCTCGCCCTCATCGGGGCCGCATGAGCACCCGGCCAGAAATCCTGTTTCCGCTTTTCGCGGGGATCGAGACGCTCGACGGCGTGGGGCCGAAGACCGCGAAGGCGCTTGCCGCGCTCGACATCAACCGCCCGCGCGATCTTCTCTTCACGCTGCCCTGGTCCGGGGTGGACCGCCGCCGCCGCGCCACCGTGCAGGGGGCCCCGATCCCCGGCGTGGTCACGGTCGAGGTGGTGGTCGGCCGCCATGACGCGCCAGCGCGTCCCTCCGCCCCCTATCGCGTGGTGGTCGAGGATGCCGCGACCAGCTTTCACCTCGTCTTCTTCCGCGCGCGCGGGGATCATCTGCGCCGGCTTCTGCCCACGGGCGCGCGGCGGGTTGTCTCGGGCAAGGTGGAGCTGTTCGACGGCATCGCGCAGATGGTGCATCCCGATCATGTTCTGCCGGTCGAGGAGGCGGGCACGATTCCCGATTTCGAGCCGGTTTATCCGCTGACCGCCGGGGTGACGCAGCGGATGATGGCCAGGGCAGTCCAGTCGGCGCTCATGCGCGCGCCGCGCCTCGCCGAGTGGATCGACCCCGCGCAAAAGGCGCAAGCGGGCTGGCCCGACTGGCAAGACGCGCTGCGCGCCGCTCACGGCCCGGCCTCGGCGCGCGATCTCTCGCCCGCAAACCCCGCGCGCGAGCGGCTGGCCTATGACGAGTTGATGGCGCATCAGATGACGCTTGCGCTGGCGCGCAGCCGCCTGCGCAGCGCCAAGGGGCGCGCGACCGTGGGAACGGGCGAATTGCAGGCCAGGGTGAGCGCGGCGCTGCCCTTTGCGCTGACCAACGCGCAGACCCGCGCCCTTGCCGATATCGCCGCCGATATGGGCGCGCCCACGCGCATGAACCGCCTGCTTCAGGGCGATGTCGGCGCGGGCAAGACGCTGGTGGCGTTCAAGGCGCTGCTCATCGCCGTCGAGGCGGGCGGGCAGGGGGTGTTGATGGCCCCCACCGAAATTCTTGCCCGCCAGCATTTTCAGGGGCTGACCCCCCTGGCCGAGGCGGCCGGGGTGCGGCTCGAAATCCTCACGGGGCGTGACAAGGGGGCGGCGCGCGCGGCCAAGCTCTGTGCCCTGGCGGCGGGTGAAATCGACATTCTCGTGGGCACCCATGCCGTGTTCCAGCGGGACGTGGAATTCGCCGATCTGCGGCTGGCCATCGTCGATGAGCAGCACCGTTTCGGTGTGCGCCAGCGGCTGGAACTGGGGCAGAAGGGCGCGCAGGCGGATGTTCTGGTGATGACCGCCACACCCATCCCCCGCAGCCTCGCGCTGGCGCAATATGGCGACATGGATGTGAGCGTGCTCGATGAAAAGCCGCCCGGCCGCCTGCCGATCAGGACCGCGCTGGTCAATACGGGCCGGATGGACGAGGTCGTGGATCACCTGCGCCGCGCCATTGCCGAGGGGCGGCAGGCCTATTGGGTCTGCCCGCTGGTCGAGGAAAGCGAGGCGGTGGATCTTTCCAGCGCCGAGGAGCGGTATCGGCGGCTGCGCGCGGCGCTCGGAGAGGGGCGGGTGGGGCTGGTGCATGGCCAGATGCCGCCCGAGGAAAAGGACGCGGCCATGGCGCGCTTTCAGCGGGGCGAGACAAGCGTTCTCGTCGCCACGACCGTGATCGAGGTGGGGGTGGACGTGCCCAATGCCTCNNGCGGGCGGGTGGGGCGCGGCACGGCGGCCTCGACCTGCCTGCTGATGTATCAGCCCCCCCTGTCGGAGGGCGGGCGGAAGCGGCTCGAGACGATGCGCGACACCGAAGACGGGTTTCGCATCGCGGAGGTCGATCTCGAGATGCGCGGCGCGGGCGATCTCATCGGCACGGCGCAATCCGGGCTACCGCGGTTTCGGGTGGCCGATCTCGAGGCGCAATCGGCGCTGATGGCGGTGGCGCAATCGGATGCGCGCAAATTGCTGGCCGAGGATCCCGATCTGATCTCGCCGCGCGGACAGGCGGCGCGGGTGCTGCTGTGGCTGATGGAGCGCGATCAGGCAATTCGTCTGATTTCGGTCGGTTAGTGGTTTGTTCTCATATGTTGTTAAAAAGTTCTTTACATGAGGGGTGAGTTATGAGAACAATCTGGCAACATAACGGAGGACACCGCCATGATGCACCAGATCAGGACTGCCGCCGCCCGCGCCGGGGACACGCTCCTTGGCGATGCGATCGGGGCCTGCGCCTTGATGGTGACGCTCATTGGTGCGCTTTTCCTGCCCGCGATGTTCTGATCCCAACGGCTTTATAAAGGTAAGCATCCGGTGGAACTTGCAGTTACCCATAAGTTTCCGATGATGGTGTTTCCGAGAGGCGAGCGCCTTCGAGAAGGTCGGCGAGGCGGGAGATGAACCGCCCCGGGTTTACCGGAGAGTAAAACACTCAAAGGATGAGCCCCATGACAAAGCAGAGATTCACCCCCGCCTATCCGGCCGAGCTGCGCGAACGCGGTGTCCGGCAGATGTTCTTCAAGCCGCTTCCACACAGCATCTGTCACCACAAACCGCTGATTGTTCATTCAAACTTCCATTTTGAAAGCTTGAACCAGAATTCAGCGCCGATGGAAATCCTGATTGTCCCCGGGCCCCAGTCAAATTCGGGGGGAAGCGGGGCGTGGGCGGCTCAGGCCCCGGCCGGGGCGCCCTCTGGCTCGGTATGTTCGATCCACTTGTCGAGAATGCGGCGCAGAAGCGCCACGTTGCGGGTCTCGATCGCCTCGGACAGCGCATCGAGCGCCTCGGACAGCTCGCGTCTTGGCAGGTGACCCTCCTGCGCGCGCAGGATGCGCGGATGCGGCGTGGAGAGCATGTCCGAGCCGATCAGCAATTCCTCGTGCAGCTTCTCGCCGGGGCGCAGGCCGGTGATGGCGATCTCGATGTCGCCATCGGGATTGTCCGCGTCGCGCAAGGCAAGCCCCGCGGCCTCGATCATCCGGAGCGCGATGTTGCGCACCTTGATCGGCGCGCCCATGTCGAGCACGAAGACATCGCCGCCGCGCGCGAAGGTGCCGGCCAGAAGCACAAGGCGCACGGCCTCGGGGATGGTCATGAAATACCGCGTGACGTCGGGATCGGTCAGGGTGATCGGTCCGCCGCGGGCGATCTGCTCGGCAAAGATGGGAATGACCGACCCCGAAGAGCCGACGACATTTCCGAACCGCACCATGGAAAATCGCGTCCCGGGTGAGCGCGTGGCGAGATCCTGCACGATCATCTCGGCGAACCGCTTGGAGGCGCCCATGACGGATGTGGGGCGCACGGCCTTGTCGGTGGAGACGAGGATGAACCGTTCCACCCCCGCCGCGCGCGCGGCGCGCGCCACGGTGCGGGTGCCGATGACGTTGTTGCGCATCCCCTCGATGGCATTGAGTTCGACCATCGACACATGCTTGTAGGCGGCGGCATGGAGCACCACGTCGATCTTGCGTGCGCTCATCAGCACATTGACCAGCGCCGCCTCGCAGACCGAGCCGAGCACGGGGACGATCTCGACGCCCTCTGCCATCTCGCGCAGTTCGCGCTCGATCTGGAACAGCGCGTGTTCGCCATGATCGAGCAGCACAAGCGACGCGGGCGCGCAGGTGACAAGCTGCCGACAGATTTCCGCGCCGATCGAGCCCCCCGCTCCGGTGACGAGAATGCGCCGTCCGGCATAGGCGCTGGTCACGCCCGGCAGTTCGTTTTCGAGAGCATCGCGCCCCAGGATCGTGGCGGGATCTATCGGGCGGCTGTCATAGGGGGTGAGCGCCTTGCCGGTAATCAGCTCGGCAAAGGACGGAAGGGCGTGAACTTCGCATCCGGTCCTGGCAAGGCGTCGGGTGATCCGGGTGCGCGTGGCCTCGGTCGCGCTCGGCATGGCCAGCACGATACGCCCGATTCCGTGGCGCTCCACGAGCGTGTCGATATCATCGGCCCCATGGACGCGCAGGCCCGTGATTTCCAGCCCGCGCAGGCGCGGCGCGTCATCGACAAAGGCGGCAGGCCGCAGCTTGTCGTCCTGCCACAGGGCGGCGGCAAGCTGTTGCCCGGTCTGGCCGGCACCATATATGAGGACGGGCCGGCGGTCGTCCGGCTGCGATCCCTTGGTCATGGGCGGCTACGCTCCTTGATGCGACCGATGTCACGCGATCGAAGCCTTAGTATCACCCCGGACATGGGCTGCAAGAGATATAGCTGAAAGTTGATGATGGCCCGGTAATCCCGCCATTTTTAACGCTAGGTGTCACATCCCGGCAGATAGTATGGCTGTTTCCTGAACAGCTGCGGCTTGAGTTTGTGCCAGTCCTTC
>DIUD01000034.1:0-3529 GCA_002428225.1 Roseovarius sp. UBA6167
TTGGCGCAGGACCCCATCGAGATCACATAGCGCGGCTCGGGCATCTGGTCATAGACCTTGCGCAGCGCGGGCGCCATCTTGTTGGTCAGCGTGCCCGCCACGATCATCACGTCCGACTGGCGGGGCGAGGCCCGCGGCGCGACGCCAAACCGCTCGGCGTCGTAACGCGGCATCGAGGTATGCATCATCTCCACCGCGCAGCAGGCCAGACCAAAGGTCATCCAATGGAGCGACCCGGTGCGCGCCCAGTTGATGATATCCTCGGCCGAGGTCAGCAGGAACCCCTTGTCCTGCAAGTCGGCATTCAGCGCCTGCGTCGCGACCTCGCGGTCCTGCCCGGCGGTGTTGGCCCCGGTCATCACTGCCATTCCATCGCTCCCTTGCGCCATTCATAGGCAAAGCCCGCAGTCAGAACCGCCAGAAACACCATCATCGACCAGAACGCCGCCATGCTCAGATCCGCGAATGCCACGGCCCAGGGAAACAGCATGGCAATCTCCAGATCGAAGATGATGAACAGGATCGACACGAGGTAGAACCGCACGTCGAATTTCATCCGCGCATCGTCGAAGGCGTTGAAGCCACATTCATAGGCGCTCACCTTCTCGGGGTCGGGATTGCGCACGGCAATCACCACGGCGGCAAGGATGAGGACAAGGCCCAGACCGATGGCAACGGCCATGAGGATCAGGATGGGAAGGTATTCCCTCAGCATCTCTTCCACGGGGTGGCTCCTTTCATGCGCGCCGGGCGCGCATCAAGATGGCTGTATTCTCTCACGGGGTTTAAACCTGCCCCGTCACGCGGTCAACCGAGGGCGGGCCGGATTAACCACCGCAACAGAGCGATTTTCACGCTCCGCATATGGCCTCATGCGGCCAGATCCCGCAAATGGACGGGAATTCGGACCGCCCGCGCCGCGCCGCGGCAAATGCGTGCGACTCAGGGGGCGCGCTCTTCGCCCTGGCCGCGCATTGCCCGCGCCATCGCCGCCGCGCGCGCCAGCACATCCGCGTCGAGCCCGGTCTCATGGCCCAGCGCCAGCAGCCGCTCGTGCACCGCCTCGGTCGCCACGTTTCCCGCCGCACCCGGCGCATAGGGACAGCCCCCCAGCCCCCCCACGGCCGCATCGAACACCCGCACACCGTGCGACAGCGCCACCTCGATATTGTCGAGCGCACGGCCCGCGGTATCGTGGAAATGCCCCGCCAGCCGCTCTGCCGGCACCACGTCGCACACGGCCGCGAACATGGCGTCCACCGCCTCGGGCCTGCCCCGCCCGATGGTGTCGCCAAGGCTGATCTCGTAACAGCCCATCTCCCACAGCCTCCCGGCCACACGCGCCACCTGTGCGGGATCCACCGGCCCGTCATAGGGACATTCCACCACGCAGGAGACATAGCCGCGCACGCGCAACCCTTCGGCCCCCGCCGCCTCGAGCACCGGGGCAAAGCGCGCGAGGCTTTCGTCGATCGTGGCGTTGATATTGGCCTTCGAGAACCCTTCGGAGGCCGAGCCGAAGATCGCCACCTCGTCGGCCCCTGCCTCCAGCGCATCCCTGAGCCCCCGGATATTGGGCGTAAGCGCGGCATAGCGCACACCGGGCGCGCGCGCGATCCCGCGCAGCACATCGGCCGAATCGGCCATCTGCGGCACCCATTTCGGGCTGACAAAACTCGCCACCTCGATGCGCGAAAACCCCGCTTCGCTCAGCTGCTCCACCAGCGCGATCTTGTCGCGCGTGGCGATACGCGCCTTCTCGTTCTGAAGCCCGTCGCGCGGGCCCACCTCGAAGATCTCGACCGTCCCGGTCATCATTCCTCCTCCGGCACAGGATAGAAATCCTGCGCATACATATCCTGCTCCCCGTCGCGCGCCTTGGCGCGTTGATAGGCCGAGCGCGCGCGCAACCGCTCCCAGTAGGCCGCAAGGCGCGGGTAGGCGTCCAGATCGACGTAATGGCGCGCCAGCTCGAACCCGTAGGCAAACATGATATCCGCCGCCGAAAAGCCCGAAGGCAAGAGGTAATCGCCCTCCATCCGCGCCTCGATCGCCGCGAGGCTTGCCCTGAGCCGCGCATGGAGCAGCTTTACCACCGGCACCGAGGGCCGCGCCGGCGGGCGCAGAAAGACAAGGTTCATGTTGAGGTTTTCCAGCAGGCAGCCCACCGTCTCGGAATAGTTCAGCATCTCCAGAAATCGCGCCCGCTCGCCCGTCCCCGGCGCGGGCGCCAGCCCCGCCTGCGGATAGGTCTCGCACAGAAGCTGCACGATTGCCCCGCTCTCGAACCACGCGGCCCCTTCATGCTCCAGCACCGGCACCCGTCCCGCGGGCGAGAGCGCACGAAATTCAGGTGTGCGCATCGAGCCGTCGCGGATCGAGTAATACGCGACCTCGTAATCCAGCCCCATCTCCTCCATCAGCCAGAGCACCCGGAACGAGCGCGCCAGCGGCACATGATGCAGCCGGATCATTCGCCCGCCTCCAGCCGCACCAGCGCCGCGCCGGCCGTGACCTGATCGCCCGCGCGCACCAGCACCTCGGCCACAACCCCGTCGCGCGCCGCAAGCAAGCTGTGCTCCATCTTCATCGCCTCCAGAACCGCCAGCCGGTCGCCCCTGGCGACCGCCTGCCCCGCCTGCGCATAAACCGCCTTGACCAGCCCCGGCATCGGTGCCTCGATAATGTCGGCATCCGCCCCGGCCGCGCCCTCGCGCTCAAGCGGGTCAACCAGATCGAAGCTCAGGCCGTATTGCGCGAATACCGTCACCCGCCGCCCGTCCACCGCCACCGGCGCGGCGGGATCTCCATCAATGCGCCACAGGCCATCGACGCGCCGCGCCTTGACGCGCGCCGCGCCAAGCACCACGTCATGCGCGTCGCCCGAGAGCGTGGCAAGCCGCGCCACGATCTCCTCGCCCGCGTGCATCAGCCGCACCTCCCGCGTGAGCCCCCGCCAGAGCGCGAACCCCGCCGCCCCCGGCGCACCCTCCAGAAGGTCGAGGCCCGCGAGCACCGCCAGCGCCACCTCCCCGGGCCCCGGTTCGGGCGCGACCACCAGCGCCTCGATATCGCGCGCGATAAGGCCGGTATCCACCGCGCCGCGCGCGAACCCCTCATGCCGCGCCAGCGCCCCCAGGAAGGCAAGGTTCGTCACCGTCCCGGCCACCTCGCAACGCTCCAGCGCCGCCGAAAGCCGCCGGAGCGCCACCGCCCGCGTCGGCCCGTGGGTGATGACCTTGGCGATCATCGGATCATACCAGGGGCTGACCTCGTCGCCAGCCAGCACGCCCGAATCGGCCCGGACACCTTGCGGAAAGGCCAGGTGCGACAGCCGCCCGGTGGCGGGCAGAAACCCCTTGGGCACGTCCTCGGCGTAAAGCCGCGCCTCGAAGGCGTGGCCGTCGATCGCCAGGTCTTCCTGAGCCAGCGGCAGGCCCTCGCCCGAAGCCACCCGCAATTGCCATTCCACCAGATCGACGCCGGTGATTGCCTCGGTGACAGGATGCTCCACCTGCAGGCGGGTGTT
>DIUD01000034.1:3663-3814 GCA_002428225.1 Roseovarius sp. UBA6167
ACCTGCACCTCGATATGGCGCGGTTTCTGAATGTATTTCTCGATCAGCACATCGGCATTGCCGAAGGCGGTGCGCGCCTCGCCCTTCGCACTCTCCAGCGCCTCGGCAAAGGCGCCCGGCGCCTCCACCAGCCGCATCCCCTTGCCGCCGC
>DIUD01000049.1:0-129 GCA_002428225.1 Roseovarius sp. UBA6167
TGTTGATATAGCCGAACATGTTGGCAAGCGGGACGTTGGCGCTGATCGCGATGGCGTTGCCACGCGTGTCCTGCCCCGAGACCTGCCCGCGCCGCGAGGTGAGATCGCCGATGATGCCGCCGGTATATT
>DIUD01000049.1:141-270 GCA_002428225.1 Roseovarius sp. UBA6167
TCGGTTCGAGCAGTTTCGCACCGGCCTTGCGAAGGCCCTCGCGCATCCCCATCCGCGCGGCGATTTCAAACGCCATGACCGAGGAGTCCACATCGTGGAACTTGCCGTCCACCAGCGCCACCTTGAAGT
>DIUD01000049.1:278-1644 GCA_002428225.1 Roseovarius sp. UBA6167
CGACGCCCGGAATGTATTCCTTGGGCACGGCCCCGCCGACGATGCGGCTTTCGAAGGAGAACCCTTCGCCCGGCTCGGTCGGCGTGATGACAAGCTTGACCTCGGCAAACTGACCCGAGCCACCCGACTGTTTCTTGTGGGTATAGGTGTGCTCGACCTCGTGGCTGATGGTCTCGCGATAGGCCACCTGNNACCTTGAACTCGCGCTTCATGCGGTCCACCAGGATGTCGAGGTGCAGTTCGCCCATGCCCTTCATGATCGTCTGGCCCGATTCGAGATCGGTCTCGACGCGGAAGGACGGGTCCTCGGCGGCCAGACGCGCAAGCGCCGCAGCCATCTTTTCCTGATCGTTCTTGGTCTTGGGTTCGACCGCGATCTCGATCACCGGATCGGGAAAGGTCATGGTCTCGAGCACGACGGGCTTGGCCGGATCGCACAGCGTGTCGCCGGTGGTGGTTTCCTTGAGACCGGCAAGCGCGATGATGTCGCCGGCGAACGCCTCGTCGATCTCTTCGCGGTTGATCGCGTGCATCATCATCATGCGGCCGACACGCTCTTTCTTGCCTTTGGTCGCATTGAGCATCGCATCGCCCTTCTTCAGCGTGCCCGAATAGATGCGCGTGAAGGTGAGCGAGCCGACGAACGGATCGTTCATGATCTTGAATGCCAGCGCCGAGAACGGCTCGGCATCGTCGGCGTGGCGCGCGATGTTGCGGGTTTCGGTCTCGTCATCGGGCGAGAAGCCCATATAGGGCGGCACGTCGAGCGGCGAGGGCAGAAAGTCGATCACCGCGTTCAGGAGCGGCTGCACACCCTTGTTCTTGAAGGAGGACCCAGCCAGAACCGGCACGAAGCTGAGCGACAGCGTGCCCTTGCGGATGAGCGAACGCAGCGTCGCCTCGTCGGGCTCTTCGCCCTCGAGATAGGCCTCCATCGCGGCATCGTCCATCTCGACGGCAACCTCGATCAGATTGGCGCGCCACTCGTCGGCGAGGCCCTTGAGGTCGTCGCGGATCGGCTGGCGCACCCAGGAGGCACCCAGATCCTCGCCCTTCCAGACCCATTCTTCCATCTTGATCAGGTCGATGATGCCCTCGAGCTTGTCCTCGGCCCCGATCGGCAGGGCGACGGGCGCGGGGATGGCCCCGGTGCGATCCTTGATCATCTTGACGCAGTTGAAGAAATCCGCGCCGATCTTGTCCATCTTGTTGACAAACACCAGACGCGGCACCTTGTAGCGGTCGGCCTGACGCCACACGGTCTCGGTCTGCGGCTCGACCCCGGCATTGCCGTCAAGCAGGCAGATCGCGCCGTCGAGCACGGCGAGCGAGCGCTCGACCTCGATGGTGAAATCGACGTGGCCGG
>DIUD01000049.1:1737-35041 GCA_002428225.1 Roseovarius sp. UBA6167
GATCTTGTGGGACTTGCCGGTGTAGAAAAGGATACGCTCGGTCGTCGTGGTCTTGCCCGCGTCGATATGGGCCATGATCCCGAAGTTGCGGTAGCGTTCAAGCGGATAATCGCGTGCCATGATGAAATGCCTCTCCCGGGGTTACCAGCGATAGTGGCTGAACGCCTTGTTGGCATCGGCCATCTTGTGGGTGTCTTCGCGTTTCTTCACGGCAGAGCCGCGGCTCTGGACGGCATCGAGCAACTCGCCGGCCAGACGCTCTTCCATGGTCTTTTCGTTGCGGGCGCGCGAGGCATTGATCAGCCAGCGGATCGCCAGCGCCTCGCGGCGCTCGACCCGGACCTCGACAGGCACCTGATAGGTGGCCCCGCCGACACGGCGCGAGCGGACCTCGACCGAGGGCTTGATGTTGTCGAGCGCCTCGTGGAAAACCTCGACGGGCGCGCGCTTGATCTTGCTCTCGACGCGCTCTAGCGCGTTGTAGACGATGGTCTCGGCGACGGATTTCTTGCCGTCAACCATCAGGTTGTTCATGAATTTCGTCAGAACCCGATCGCCATACTTGGCGTCGGGGAGAACTTCGCGTTTTTCTGCGGCGTGACGACGGGACATCTGTTTCTCTTTCCTCTTGTCATCCTCGGGCGCGGCCCTCGGACATCAAACCAGTGCTGCCCCCGCCTGCGCGGGGACGGTGCCGAAGGCGTCACTTGGGACGCTTGGCACCGTATTTGGAGCGGCGCTGCTTGCGGTTCTTGACGCNNACGCCGCGCAGGATGTGATAGCGCACGCCGGGAAGGTCCTTGACCCGGCCGCCGCGGATCAGGACCACCGAGTGCTCCTGAAGGTTGTGGCTCTCGCCGGGGATATAGCTGATGACCTCAAAGCCATTGGTCAGACGCACCTTGGCGACCTTGCGCATGGCCGAGTTCGGCTTTTTCGGCGTCGTGGTATAGACGCGTGTGCAGACGCCACGCTTTTGCGGACAGCCCTGAAGGTGCTGCGACTTCGTGGTGCGGACTTTCGGCTGCCGCGGCTTGCGGATCAGCTGTTGGATCGTTGGCATTCCGGTTCTTTCCCCGTCTCTCAACACATGTGTCAGCAGGGCCAGCCCTGCGGTTCATCAATCGCGAATCGCGCGTCCGCAATACGCAAATACCGCAACCGCACCCCTGATTTCGGGTGCGACGCGGCGGGTTTCCAGAGGATCGGGGCATGAGGCCCGGATCTTGACCACTCAAGTTCTGGATCAGACCGGAGACGAACCCCGGCCATGGATGGGGCGCGTATAGGCAGAGTCGCGCGCCTTGTCAACAGCCGCGCCCGGTGCGATGGTCGGGCCGCACAGCCCGAGGCCCTGCCCATGCGCGTGATCGGAATATGCCGGTTTTCCTACCCCGCCCTCGGCGGGTTCAAGCGTATGCACGAGACCATCGAGGCGCGCGAGGCCTATCTTTACGACCCCGCGCGGATGGCGTTGCGCTTTCGCCATTTCGAGGCGCTGACCCTGCCTTCGATCGCCGCGCAGAGCGATGGCGACTTTACCTTTCTGATCGTCACCGGCGAAAGCCTGCCGCAACCATGGCGCGAGCGGCTGCATGACATCACCGCCAGCGTGCCGCAGGTGCGGATCGTGCCTTGCCCGCCGATGCGCCACCGCACCGCGATGCAGGCAGCCATCAAGGCGGAACTGGGCGACGACCTGACCGAATCCCTGCAATTCCGGCTTGACGACGATGATGCTGTCGGGCGCGGTTTTGTGCAGGGGCTGCGCTGGTTCGCGCGCGCCACGGCGAAGATGCGGCGCAAGTGGCGCCATGTGGCTTTCGACTACAATCGCGGCTATTCGGTGCGGCTCTCGGCGCGGGGGATCGAGGCCGAGGAGGTGGTCAGCCATTTCTGGGCCTGCGGGCTTGCCATGCTGTTTCGCCCCGGCGATCCGCGCACGGTGATGAATTTCGGCCATCACAAGCTGCACCACGAGATGCCCACGCTCATCAACCCCGCGCCGCCGATGTATCTGCGCGCCCATCACAGCGACAACGACACCGGCGAGGCGCAGGCGCCCAAGGGCCTCGCGCCGATCGACGCGGCCATGCGCGCGCGCCTCGTGCGGGATTTCAACGTGGACGAGGACCGAGTGAAAGCTCTCTTTGCCGCGCCATGCGCGCCCGCCGGTTGACCTGTGCCTCGCGGTAGAGGGTAAACAGGCCCGAGGCCACGACGATCGCCGCGCCGACAAGCGTGATCGTCCGCGGCCACTCGCCGAACAACACCCAGCCCAGGATCAGCGCCCAGACAAGGCTGGTATAGCGGAACGGCGCGACAAACGAGATTTCCCCCACCCGCATCACCATGACGGAGCACAGATAGCCGCCGATGATCATGACCGAGGCGCCGAGGAGCAACAGCGCCGATCGCCCATCCACCGGCACCCAGGGTTCGGTCAGGCTCGCCACACCAAAGGCCGCCATGATCGAGGCCGAGGTAATCAGCGTGACCAGCATCGACGGCACATCCCGCGACAGCCGCCGCGTCGCCAGGTCGCGCAGCGTGACAAAGGCCACCGCCGCCAGACCATAGACCGAATAGACGGTGAACCCCTCGGTGCCGGGCCGCACGATCAGCATGACGCCAACGAACCCCACAAGGATCGCCGCCATCCGCCGCCACCCCACCGGCTCGCGGAAAAACAGCGCGGCGGCCAGCGTGATGGTAAGCGGCAGCGCCTGCATGATCGCGCTGATATTGGCGATCGGCATGTGATAGAGGGCCGTGACAAAGAAATAGGCCGATCCGATCTCGCCCACCATCCGCCAGAACACCGGCCCCCGATCCTCGCGCGGCAGGCGGCGCGCCAGCGCCCCCATCCACCACGCCAACGCCCCCACCATCAACGTGGTCAGGATGCCGCGCAGGAACATCGCCTGAAACACCGGCAGGCTGCCCGACAACCCCTTTATCATCGCGTCGTTGATGGTGAACGCCGCCATCGACCCCATCATCAGGAGCGCGCCGGTCAGATTGTCGGAACGGGCCATGATCCGCCTCCTGGTCGCATCTTGTCGGGAATTAGACGCGGATCGCCCGCCGCCGCAAGGCGGATTTCAGTCCCTGAGCGCCGCGCGCATCGCGCCGTGCAGCACCGGGTTGGCGGCGAGCACACCCGCCACCTGCGGATGCGGGTTGTTGAAGCGCAAGACGCCGCCCGCGCGGTCCGATGTCGCCGCCCCCGCCTCGCGCAGGATCAGATCGCCCGCCGCCACATCCCATTCCCATGTCTGGCGCAGCGTCAGCATCGCGTCATAGCGCCCCTCGGCCACAAGGCTCAGCCGGTAGGCCAGCGACGGGCGAAAGCCGCGCCGCATCATCGGCGCGCGCCCGCCCCGCCAGTGTTCGGCATCGAGCGCGGACCCTGCCGCAAGAACCGTCGCGCCCACAAGTGCGCGCCGCCCCCCCGCCCGGATCGGCGCACCGTTGAGCGTCGCCCCCTGCCCCGCCGCTGCCGCATAGAGCTTGTCGCGCATCGGCAGATAGATCACGGCGGCACGCACCACACCGCGCTCGGCCACGGCAAGCGCGTGCGCCCAGAGATCGGTGCCCTCGATCAGGCTGCGCGTGCCGTCTATCGGATCAACGATGAACACCCGCTCGGCCTCCAGCCGCGCGGCATCGTCCTCGGTCTCTTCCGAGAGCCAGCCGTAATCCGGCCGCGCCCCCCGCAGCCGCATTGCCAGATGCGCATTCACCGCCAGATCGACCGCCGTCACCGGCCCCGCCCCGCCGGGCTTGTCCACGATATCGAGCGGACGGGCCAGCGCCGCGCGCGCCACCTCTCCCGCCTCGCGCGCCGCCGCGACCAGCAGGGCAAGGTCATTCCCCGGCAAGCATCAGCCCCTCGACCAGAAGCGACGGCACCACCCGGCTGAGATGCGCGCGCGCGTCATTGGCCGGCGTGATCCGGCGCAGCATCTCGGGCAGGCTGCCTGCGATGGTGCATTCGTTGACCGGATAGGCGATCTCGCCGCCCTCGATCCAGAACCCCGCCGCGCCGCGCGAATAATCGCCGGTGTTGGGGTTGATCGTGGACCCGATGAGCGACGTGACCAGAAGCCCCGTGCCCATCTCGCGGATCAGGTCGTCGCGGCTCTGCGGGCCTTGCGTCAGGGCCACGTTCCAGGCCGAGGGCGAGGGCGGCCCCGAGACGCCGCGCGCGGCATTGCCGGTGGGCGCCATCGCCAGCCTGCGCGCAGCGGCCAGATCGAGCGTGTAGCCGCGCAACACGCCGCGCTCGACGATCAGGCGCCTTGCCGTCGGCAGGCCCTCGGCGTCAAAGAGCCGCGAGCCGGAAACGCGCGGGCGGTGCGGATCCTCGCGCAGATCGAGCGCCTCGGGCAAGACCTGTTCGCCCAGCCTGTCGCGCAGCCACGAGGCCCCGCGCGCCACCGCGCTGCCCGAGACCGCCGCCAGCAGATGCCCGATCAGCGACGCCGCCACCCGCTCGTCGTAAAGAACCGGATAGGCGCCCGTCGCCGGCTTGCGCGCGCCGAGGCGCGCCACCGCCCGTTCGCCCGCGCATCGGCCGATCTCTTCGGGTGGGCGCAGGTCGGCGGCAAACACCCTGCTGTCGCCGTCGTAATCGCGTTCCATCCCGGTTCCGGTTCCGGCGATCGCCACGCAGGAAATCCCCGTCCCGGTGACGGCATAGCCGCCGGCAAAGCCGTTCGTGGCCGCGATATGCACATCGCGCAGCGACCAGCCGGCCGAGGCCGACTGCACTTGCGTCACGCCCGCGACCGCGAGCGCCGCCGCCTCTGCCGCTTGCGCCCATGCCATCAACGCCTCGGGCGCGGGCTCTGGCGCCGGGTCGCACAGTTCCAGCGCCGCCATGTCCCGCTCGCGCGCCAGTTGCGACGGGTCCGCCAGCCCCGCATAGGGATCCTCGGGGGCCTCGCGCGCCATGGCCACGGCGCGCTCGGCCAGTGTGGTGATGGTCTCGGGCGTGGTGTCGGAGGCCGAGACATTGGCCTGCCGCCCGCCAATCAGCACCCGCAGCCCGATATCGGTGCCCTCGGCCCGCTCGGCCTGTTCCAGCGTGCCGCCGCGCATGTCCACCGTCACCGACCGGCCCCGCACGGCCATCGCGTCGGCGGCCTCGGCCCCGGCACGGCGTGCGGCGGCGATCAGGGCTTCGGTCAGGTCTTCGAGCGGTTGCGGCATCTGTGGCATCGGCCCCTCCTGCACATCGCCCCGCAGGTAAACCGGCCCGCCGCCGCGCGCAAGGGCAGGTATTGCCGGATCTTTTCCGCCCTCTCCTCGATCCGCACCCCTCGCGCGGGCGCGAAAACGGACGCGTGACGCCGAAACGGTCGAAAATGACCGAAGCCCCCCGAGAGAGCGCCCGCAAGCGCCTCCGAAGGCTTCGACACCAATCACGTCAATGGGATCGCCGAACCACAGCGTCAGGCGGCGCGGGAAACGAGCACCTCACCCACCTGCCGGGCGGCAAGAACCTCGTCCCCGCCCGAAGCGGCAGCAACCTCGCGCGTCAGCCGCTCGAGCGCAGCCTCGTAAAGCTGACGCTCGGAATAGCTCTGTTCGCGCTGATCGTCGCTGCGATGGAGGTCGCGCACGACCTCGGCAATTGCAATCAGATCCCCCGAGTTGATCTTCTGCTCGTATTCCTGCGCGCGGCGCGACCACATCGCCCGCTTGACGCGCGCCTTGCCCTTCAGCGTGGTCATCGCCCTGGAGATCACGTCGGGGCTCGACAGACCGCGCATCCCGATTTCCACCGCCTTGTTGGTGGGAACGCGCAACGTCATCTTTTCCTTCTCGAAGGAGATCACGAACATCTCGAGGCTGAGGCCGGCAACCTCCTGCTCTTCGATCGAGATGATCTGGCCCACACCATGAGCCGGATAGACAACGTAATCGTCGGGACGAAACTCGGACTTCCTGGTTTTCGACATTCGGTTCTTTCCTTGCATCACGCGTGGCCGGACAGCAAGACCCACATGCCTCGATCCTTCCGGATCAGGGAATATGGGGTATATTGCATGAATCCTCAACCCCCGGGCAGCGACCGGGGCAGTCCGGCAAGCGCATTTCCTGTGTCACTCGCAAGAGTATAACATGAAAAAGGCCGCCGCGAAAGGGGATGCCCCCGAAGGGCCAATTTTGAGAAATTATTTCAATGGGTTGGGCGGGTTCCGTGCGCCCACGGGTTCCACATGCACGACGAATCGGGGCGCGACAGCGGCTCAGCCGCCCTCGCCGGGGGCCTCGGAAAAATACTTCTCCAGTTTGCCTGACTCGCCGTCGCGCTCTTCGGCATCGGGCAGCGGGTCCTTCTTGGTCACGATCACCGGCCATGCCTCGGAATACTTGCGGTTGAACTCGACCCAGGGCTCCATCTCCGGCTCGGTATCGGGGCGGATCGCGTCGGCGGGGCATTCCGGCTCGCACACGCCACAGTCGATGCACTCGTCGGGATGGATCACCAGCATGTTCTCGCCCTCGTAGAAACAATCCACCGGGCACACCTCGACACAATCGGTGTATTTGCAGGCGATGCAATTGTCGGTGACGACATAGGTCATGGCGATCTCTCAGGTTTCATCCGCGCTGCGCATCACCTAATCCAGTGCGCCGGATCATTCAAGCGCACCCGGATCACGAGGGAGGAGTTTGCGCCGGTCGCGCTTGGTGGGCCGCCCCTTTCCCTCGAACCGGGGCGCGGGCGGAATGCTGTCCTGCGCCTCGGGCGCGCTGAGGTCGTCATAGAGCGCCTGCGCCTCGGCGGCGGGCCCGCGCCGCGCGCCCAGTGCCGCAATCCGCACCACCCGCACCCGCGCGCCCTGCGCGAATGTCAGCACGTCGCCGGGGCCGACAGCCTGCGCGGGCTTGACCACCCGCGCGCCGTTCACCCGGACATGGCCCGCCGCCACCTGCCCGGCCGCCAGCGTGCGCGTCCTGAAGATCCGCGCGTGCCAGAGCCACTTGTCAAGGCGCAGGCGGGCACTCTTCCCGGTCAAGATCAACCCTTGGTCTTCAGCCCCATCAACGCCGCCGCAAAGGGATTGTCCGGGTCGATACGGTCCTTTTTCTCGGGACGTGCCGAGAAGGTCCTGGCGCGGTCCTCGCGCGGCTCGTGCGGTTTGCCCTTGCCGGGTTTGCCGCCCTTGGGCCGGTCGCCACGCTTGCCCGGTTTGTCGCGCGCGCCGCGCTCGGCGCGGTCCCCGCCTGCGCCCTGCGCACCCTGCGCACCCTGCGCGCCGCGATCGGGCCGGCCCCGGCTTCGCGGTGCCCAGGCGAAGGTGTAGAAAACCTCGATCTCGGGCGCGGCCACGTCCGGTGCCTCGCCGGGGACCATCTCGCCCTCGGGGATCCCGGCGATCCCGGGCGCGACCTCGGCCCCGGGCTGCGGCTCCTCTGCCTGCGGGGATACGCCCTCGTCGGGGATGGCCTCGGCCTGCGCCTCGACATGCTCGGGCGCGGGCTCTGCCGCCTCGGCGGCATCGGCGGGGGCATCGGCAACCGCCCTGTCCACCGGCTTGACCTTTGCGCGCTCAGCCTTCTCGGCACGGTAGCCCAGGCCCTGCATCAGCCCGGCGAACTGCTCCAGCGTCATGCCGGTGATCGAGAGCATGTCGGGCGTGGCCTCGAATCCTCCCCGCGTGTCGGCGCTGCGCAGCAGATCGGCCAGCCGCTCCAGCATGTCGATGCGAATCGCCCGCTCGCCCGCCGCGCGATAACCGGCCATGGTGAAATAGCCCCGCGGCGCACCCGTCGGTGCCGGCACGGTCACAAGACCCGGCGGCGGGGCTTCGGGAAACTCGGCGAGGCCCTGCGCAAGCGACCACAGCACCAGCCGCAGCCGCGTCGGCGCGGGTTTGAGCAAGAGCGGCAGAAACACCGTGAACTGACCGAACCGCACGCCGTGCTTGCGCAACGCGCCCCGCGCCTCCTGATCGAGCGCCTTGACCTCATCGGCCACCTCGCCGCGCGGGATGATGCCCATCGCCTCGACCAGCCGGAAGCCAAAGCCGCGCGCCACCCCGGTCAGCGTCTCGTCGCGGCTGATCGCGGTCAGCGGCTCGAACAGCGTCGCCACCTTGCGGTCGATGAAATGTTGCAAGCGGCGCTGCACCTTGGCAGCTATATCCGGCCCAGCCTCGTCATCCACGAATGCCACGACCTGCGGCTTGAGCGGGTCCGGCCCGGCGACAAGCTTGCCCACCGCGTCGGTGCCCCACATGAGCCCGCCCTGTTCGGTAAAGTCGATCTCGGTATCGGGCGCGTTGTAGAAGCGGTCCGCCTTGAGGTGGAAATGCGGCGCAAGGGCGGCGAGGCTTGCCTGCTCCAGCGTGCGCGCCTCCTGCCCGGCGGCGGCCTTGTCGCGGATAAAGCGGAACCCTTCGAGACGGCCCACGAATTCGCCCTCGACGCTGACCGCGCCCTGATCGTTCACTTCGGCCACCATGGCCTCCTTCTGCTTGAGCCGGCGCATGAGCACGGATGTGCGCCGGTCCACAAATCGCTGGGTCAGCGCCCCATGCAGCGCGTCCGACAGGCGGTCTTCTACAGCGCGCGTCGCCTCGCGCCAATGGGTTTCGTCATCCACCCACCCCTTGCGCTGCGCAACATAGGTCCAGGTGCGGATATATGCGAGGCGTTTGGACAGCGTGTCGATATCGCCATCGGTGCGGTCGATGCGGCTGACATGCGCGGCCAGCCAGTCGTCGCTCACGCGCCCCGACTCGTGCAGGTCGCAGAAGATGCGTTCGAGCAGCGCGGCATGTTCGGCGGCGCTGATGCCGCGGAAATCGGGGATGCGGCAGACATCCCACAAAAGCCGCACGGCGCGCGCGTCAGAGGCGCGCGCGCGCACCTCGGCCACCTCGGCGAGGGTCTTGAGCGCCCCCAGATCGTCGGCCTCGCGGGCACGCGCGAGCAATTCATGCTCGGGCCGCGCCTCGAGCGAGGCGATGAGCGCCTGCGCCGAGCCGAAGGCGAGCCGCGCGTTGCGCCATTCGAGGCGGCGCACCGGGGCAAAGCGGTGATCGGTGATCGCCTGCGCCAGTTCCGGTTCCAGATCGGGGGCCTCGCCGGTGACGCCGAATGTGCCGTCGCGCATCCCCCGGCCCGCGCGCCCGGCGATCTGGCCCAGTTCGTGCGGAAAGAGCGCGCGCATCCGCCGCCCGTCGAATTTCGTGAGCGACGAAAACGCAACATGGTCGATATCGAGATTGAGCCCCATGCCGATGGCATCTGTCGCCACCAGGTAATCCACATCGCCGTTCTGGTAGAGGTCAACCTGCGCGTTGCGCGTGCGCGGCGAAAGCGCGCCCATCACCACCGCGGCGCCGCCCTTCTGCCGGCGGATCAACTCGGCGATGGCATAGACGTTTTCCACCGAGAACCCGACGATGGCGCTGCGCGCGGGCAGCCGCGAGATCTTGCGCGGGCCGCTATAGGCAAGCTGCGACATGCGCTCGCGGCCGAGAAACTCCACCCCCGGCACCAGCGCGGCGATGGTCGGGCGCATGGTGTGGCTGCCGAGAAACTGCGTCTCGCGCTGGCCGCGCATCCGCAGCAGGCGGTCGGTAAACACATGGCCGCGCTCGGGGTCCGCGCATAGCTGGATCTCGTCGATGGCGACGAAATCCGTGCCCATCCCCTCAGGCATCGCCTCGACCGTGCAGACCCAGTATTGCGCGCGCGCCGGCACGATGCGTTCCTCGCCGGTGACAAGCGCCACCACCGACGGCCCGCGCACCGCGACGATCCTGTCATAGACCTCGCGCGCCAGAAGGCGCAGCGGCAGGCCGATGATACCGGTCGGGTAGCCCAGCATCCGCTCGATGGCGTAATGGGTCTTGCCGGTATTGGTCGGGCCCAGAACCGCAAGGGTTCTCGACTGCTCGAACATCCGCCCCGTTCCTCTTGCCTGTGCGCCGCCTCAGAGCGTCGCGCCGCCCAGCTTGCGCGACACTTGCTCCAGGGTCGTGCCTACCTCTTCGTGGTGGGGATGTATAGCATGGGCGCGCAACAATGCCTCGCGCGCAAGCGCCGGCTGGTCGATCTTGTCCAGCAGCACGCCCAAACCGTAGAGCGCGTTGAAATGGCGCGGCTCGAGCGCCAGCACCCGCTCGATATCATGAAGCGCCAGCCCATAGCGTTCCTGGTGGAAAAACGCGACCGAACGGAGGTGCCACGCCTCGGCAAAATCCGGCGCATGATCTATCGCCGCACTGAGATGTTCCACCGCCATGGCCAGATCGCCCGCCTCGAACGCGTCCTCGCCCCGGCGCAACAGCAGGTCCATCGCCGCGGAGCCGGAGCGCGACCATTCCAGCTCGATCTCGGCGGCGATGCGGCGCGCCTCGGCGGGCGCTACCTGTCCAAGCTGCACGAACAGATCGTCGAGCCGGCTTTCCTGCCCCCGGACCGGTAGGGAAAACACGACTACCGCCAGGGACGCGGCAAGGATACGGTTGAGATACCGGATGACGTCTCGCATAACGTCCCCAGTGTAGCGCGGATTGACGGGATGCAAAGCCCCGTCATCGCAAATGTGAAAGGACACCGAGATGAGCGATGTGATTGCCGCCGCCGTGAAGATCCTCAACGACAAGATAGGCGCGGGCGGCCTTGACGGAGCCGCGAAATTCGTGATCGAGGGCGAGGGCAGCATCGTCGTCGATGGCGCGGGCGCGCGCGCCGCCGATGACGAGGCCGACGTGACCCTCTCGGCCGATGCCGACACGTTTCAGGCGATCCTCTCGGGCGATCTGGACCCGACGACGGCCTTCATGTCGGGGCGGCTCTCGGTCGATGGCGACATGGGGATGGCGATGAAGCTCGCCGGCGTCCTCGCCTGATGGAGGCGGCGCCGTTCTTTTCGGAGGTGGCGGACGGCCCCGAAGACGGCGCCGCGTTCTGGGCGCGCGCGGCGGACGGGCCGCGCATCCGGGTGGGGCTGTGGCACGGGAAGGCCGCGCAAGGCACGGTGCTTCTGTTTCCGGGGCGCACCGAATATATCGAGAAATACGCCCGCGCCGCGCGGGAACTCGCCGCGCGCGGCTATGCGACCTTTGCCGTGGACTGGCGCGGGCAGGGGCTTGCCGACCGGCTGACCGGCGATCCCATGTCGGGCCATGTCCAGCATTTCCAGGATTATCAGCACGACGTGGCCGCGATGGTGACGGCCGCGCGCGCGCTCGGCCTGCCGCGCCCGTGGCATCTGCTCGCACATTCGATGGGCGGCTGTATCGGGCTGCGCGCGGCGATGGAAGGGCTGGACGTGACAAGCGTTGCCTTTTCTGCGCCGATGTGGGGGATCCGGATGGGCGCGGCGCTGCGCCCCTTCGCCTGGTCTCTGGGCTGGAGCGCGCGGCACCTCGGCCTCGGCCATCTCTACGCGCCAAGCACCAGGCCCGAGCATTACGTCCTGTCAGAGCCGTTCGAGACCAACAAGCTGACCAATGACCGCGCGATGTGGGACTACATGGCGCGCCAGCTCGAGGCGCATCCCGAACTCGGGATCGGCGGCCCGAGCCTGCGCTGGCTGCACGAGGCACTGACGGAGATGCGCGCGCTTGCCCGCCGCCCGTCGCCCGCCCTGCCCTGCCTGACGATCCTGGGCAGCGAAGAGGATATCGTCGATCCACGCCGCATCCATGACCGCATGGCGCGTTGGCCCGGCGGGCGTCTGGAGATCGTCCCCGGCGGGCGGCACGAAACGCTGATGGACACGCCCGCGATGCAGGCGCGGCTGTTCTCGATGCTTTGCGGGTTTTACAACAGCGCCCAGCGGCCCGTGGCCGCCTTGTGAGGTGTCGCAAAGGGGGGCGCGGCGTCATCGTGCCAGTATGCCCCGGTGCAAACAGCGGGGCTGTTTACCCGAAGCGCGCGGCCCAGGCGGGCACCGGATCGCCGGCCATGGGCCGCGCCGCGTAAACGCCGCGCGCGACGGTCGCCCACCATTTCTCGCCATCGAGCACATGATTATTTCCGCCACGGCGGCAGGACATGGCGATATTGGTGGCGTCCGTGTTTGCCACATCCCACTCGGCCATGCGGCAAGCCGAGCCGATGTCCCTGAAAGCAGCAGCTTGAACCACCGCCCACCTAAGCGCGCGCCGCATACGACGGCAAGGGCGATCAGCGCTTGATCACCAGCGACTGCCCGCTGGTCAGGCCGATCACGTTCTCGGGCTTGTCATCGAAAAACGCGTCGATCGCCCTTTTCGCGCCGGGGCAATCGGCCGAGCCGTAATCGTCGCACAGGATCACGCCGCCGGAATTGACCCGCGGGTAGAAGAATTCGATCGCAGCCATCGTCGGCTCGTAGAGGTCCACATCCACATGGACGAGCGAGAAACGCTCGTTCTCGACCTCCGGGAAGCGGTCCGGGATCCAGCCCTTGTGCAGCACCACGCGGTCGCCGAAATCCGACAGGTTGCGGCGCACGATTTCCTCGGGCACGGCCAGATCGCCCCGGGACCATTCCAGATCGCCGCCCGGCTTGACATCCTGCGGCCCCGGATCGGACAGTCCCTCGAAGGAATCGAACACATGCAGGCACTTGCCGCTGTCCGCCCCGGCGCCGGTCATGAGGAAGAGCGACGATTTGCCATAGCGCACGCCACATTCCGCGAAATGCCCCTCGATCCCGCGCAAAGAGCGCGCGATCTCCAGCAGCATGTAACAGCGGTCGTTCGGGATGCCTTCGATCCCGCGCTCCCGCACCTTGCCGAGCGCCCCGGAATAGAGCGGATCGCTGAGCCAGACAAGGTTCGGTTTATAGACATCGAAACCCTTGGCTGCCGCCATCTTCTTGGCCAGCTTGTAATATCGGCGCCGGTAGTAGTCGCGCCCCCACAGGCGCTCGCCCAGATAATCGATGCCTCTCATGATCATGGGCACGCCTCCTTGCCGCGCGACGTCTTTGTCGCCGTTTGCAGGGCCTGTCAACCCCTGGGCCGGGCGCGCCCGGCGCAAGGATGACGGAGCGTCATGCCTGCCGATGGCCCCGGGGCAAGGTTTTCCTGATGGGACAGGTGCCATGCTTTTCTCCATATACGCCAGAACCGTTCAGGCTATGCTGCGCGGTGTCAAGAGCATGTCACGGGTAACAAGAACAGGCGCGCCATCACTCACGGGTTCGCATGCCAATCGGCCCCGGTGCAAACAGCGGTTTACCCGAAGCGCGCGGCCCAGGCGGGCACCGGATCGCCGGCCATGGGCCGCGCCGCGTAAACGCCGCGCGCGACCGCCCGCGCCATCACGCAGGCCGCCGCATGGCCAAGCGCCACCTGGCCGGCCACGTCCGGCGCGGGGCGCGCCCCCGTCGCGGCGGCAAAGATTGCATCGCCATCCATCAGCGTATGCGACGGGACGAGCGCGCGCGCCAGCCCGTCATGCGCCGCCACGGCAAGCCGCGTGCATTGTGCCTGGGTGAGCCGGGCATCGGTCGCCACGATGCCGATGGTGGTATTGCCATGCTGCGCGAGCTTGGTCGGCGCGCTCATCGGGTCGCCAAAGGCGCGCGCCACGCCCAGCCCGCCGAACTCGTCGCCGATCTCGAAGGGCGCGGCCCAGAACTGCGGCCCCTGCCCCACCATGGCCGAGCCGAGCGCGTTGACCGCCACCAGCGCCCCCACCGTCACCCCCGAAGGCAGCACCGCCGAAGCCGAGCCGATCCCGCCCTTGAGCGTCGCGGTCGTGGCGCCCGTGCCCGCCCCCGCCGTGCCGAGCGCGAACACCTCTGCCGCCGCATCGAGCGCCGCGCGCCCGAGCACCCGGTAGGGGTTCACGGTCCAGCCATGATCGCCGCCGTTGAGCAGATCGAACAGGATCGCGCCGGGCACGATCGGCACACGCGCCGCCCCCACCCCAAAGCCCCGCCCCATGGCGCGCAAGCCGTCGGCCACGCCCGAGGCGGCATCGAGCCCGAAGGCCGAGCCGCCCGAGAGCACCAGCGCATCCACCTCCTGCACCGCGCGGTCCGGCGCCAGCAGATCGGTCTCGCGCGTGCCCGGTGCGCCGCCCATCACATGCACCCCCGCCACAAAGGGCGCCTCGCCCAACAGCACCGTCACCCCCGAGCGCAGGGCGTGATCCCCGGCCTGCCCCACGCGCAGCCCGGACACATCGGTAATCAGGTTGCGCGGGCCCTGGCGCGTGTTCATGCGGCCACCTCCTTGATCTGCGCGTCGAACACCGCGCGCGCCCGCACCCAGACGCCCCCTTGCAGCGCGTCGATGGTCATGAGCGACGGCAGCAGTTGCGCGGCGAAATCCTCCGAGGATTCGCGCGGCAGGAGCGCGGGCAAATTGTCGATCGCCATCACGTCGAGCGGCGGCGCCTCATGCACACGGATCACCGGCGCGGCCCAGGTGGTCGCGCGCGCGTAAACCGGCACGGGATTGTAATCGCTGTCGGGATCGCAGGCCACATCGCCGATCACGGTCAATCGGCGGGGCGCGGCCAGCGCCTCGGGCGGCACGAAGACCGGCGTGCCGGGCCGCGCGAGGATGCAGTTGATAAGGATGTCATGGCCGAGGATTTCCGGGAACGGCCCGCCATGGGCTGTCTCGGCCATGTCCCATCCGGTCACGCGCAGCCCCATCGCCGCGCACAGATCGCTTGCTCCGGTGCCGACGCGGCCAAGCGCGCCGACGACAAGGGCCGAGGGCCGCGCAGGCATGGGAGCAAGCCGTGCCGCCAGATCGCCAAGCAGCGCGCCGCGCCCGCCAAAGGCGGCAACCGCCGGGCAGACCCCGCCGCCCCGCTGCGCCGCCCATGCCATGAGCGAGACCGCCGCCCCCGCATACCCCGCCCAATAGCCAAAGGCGGCGACGCGGCGGCCCGCCTCGTCCACGAGATATTCCAGATCGTAGAGCACCCCGCCGCCCTTGCGGAACCGCGCCAGCAGGCGCCGGCCCCGATGCTGGCCCTTGAAGGCATGGCCGAACATGACGTGACGGTGGTGCAGCGGCGTGCCATCATCGGGCAATTCCTTCAGCCCGAAGATGATCGCATCCGCCGGGGCCTCGGGCCAGGCGCCCTCGGGGGCGATCTTGCAGCCGGCCGCGACGTAGTCCTCGGTCGCAATGGCGCGCGCCGCGCTCTGCTCTACCGTCACGGCAAAGCCGCGCGCGATCAGCGCCGCCGCCCCGCCGGGGGTTATCCCCACCCGCGCCTCGTTGGCGCGCTGCTCGGCCCGGACCCACAGATGCGTCATGCAAACCCCCTCAGATCATGCCGTCGGCCATGACCCGCGCCACCGAGGCGCGCGCCGCCATCGCCGCGCGGAAGGCGCGGATCCCGGGGAACGGCCCGAGGTCCACCCCGTCCCCCGCAAGCCAGCCTGTCGCCACGTAAAGATAGGGATCGGCCAGCGACAGCGCCTCGCCCATCACGAATGGCCCGCGCAGCATGTGGGTCTCTACAAAGGTGGCGCTCTCGGTCATGGTGCGCACCACCTTGGCCTTCATGTCGGCGAGCGAGCTTTCCTCGTCGGCCCAGCGGGAGCCGCGCGCGCCATGCGCATGGTTCACATGCATGGTGGAGGCGAGGTAATACATCGCCGCGCGCATCTGCGCGGCCTCGAACGGGTCTTCGGGACGCAAGCCCGCCTGCGGCGCGAGATCGGCGATGTAATCGAGAATCGCCCCCGTCTCGGTCAGGATGCCCCGCTCTGTGACCAGCGCGGGCACCCGCCCCTTGGGGTTGATCGCGCGATAATCGGGGCGCGTCTGCTCGCCCGCCTTGAAATCGAGCCGCACCGGCTCGAACGCAATCCCCGCCTCGTGCAGCGCAATCGCCACGGCCACGGCGATCGTGCCCTTCGCGTAATGGAGTTTCATGCCTTGTCCCCTCCTGCCTGCTAGATGAACGTTCGCGCATGCGCGCGATCGGGCGCGTCGAGATGCGGCGTGGCGTTGAACGCGCCCACCATCAGCATCTCGTGCACATGATGCACCCGGTGGAGCGAACTGTTCATCACCTGAAGCATCACCTTCGACAGGCCGGCAATCTCCAGATGCAGCGCGTGGCGCATCACCATGCCGATCACACCGCCCGATGTCACCACCAGAACGCGGCCGCCCGCCTCTTTCAGATCGTCGATGACCGACCCCACCCGCCCGGTGAAGGCGTCGAAGCTCTCGGGCAGGCCGGAGAGCCCGCCCCCGGCCCAATGGGTGATGACCTGCGGCAGGTAGCGGGCAAATTCGGTGGCGTCGCCGGGCGCGGGGATGCCGTGCTGCGCCTCGACCGCCTGCGCCAGCGCGAAATAACTCAGCTCGTCCAGCCGCGCGTCGATCTCGAAACCCGCATAGCCCATCGCACGGGCGGTGCCCTTCTGACGGTTGAGCGTACCGCTGACGACGTGATCGAAATGCGGATTCGTCGCGCGCAGATGCGCGCCCAGCCATTGCGCCTGCTGCACGCCCAGCGCCGAGAGCCGGTCATATTCCGCCTCGTCGGTCGCATGACTGTTGGCCTGTCCGTGGCGCACCAGAATGATCTCGGTCATCTCGTCTCCCCGTTGCGCATCAGCGCGCCTTAACCCGCATTGGTCCGCCCCCGCCGATCCACCCGCAACGCCGCATAAAGCACATGCGTCCGCCAGCGCCCGTTGATCTGGAGATAGCTCTGCGCCACGCCCTCGTACTTGAAGCCGCAGCTTTCCAGAAGCGCCCGCGAGGCATGGTTCTCCGGCAGGCAGGCGGCCTCGATCCGGCTCAGGTCAAGCCGCTGGTAGGCATGATGCACCACCGCCGCGATGGCCTCGCGCATATATCCCTGCCGGGCATGGCGCGCCCCGGTCCAGTATCCAAGCGTGCCAGATTGCGCCGGCCCCCGACGGATATTGTCAAGCGTGATCGCCCCCAGGAGTGCGCTGTCCTCGCGCCGGATGAGAAACAGCGGCAAGGCCGTGCCACCCGCAATCGCCCGCTGTGCCCACCAGACCCGGTTGGAGAACCCCCTGCGCGACAGGTGATCGGCGGCCCAGGCCGGCTCCCACGGTATCAGGAAATCGGCGCTCTCGGCGCGCAGCCCGCTCCAGTCGCGGAAATCGGCCATCACCGGCGGGCGCAGGGTGAGACGCTCGGTCTCGATCCTGAGCTTGCGGCGTGGCAAGAGCAGCATCAGGCGGCGCGCCTCGCGTCAAGGCTCGCCAGGTCCGGCGCGCCCGCGACCGGCCCGTAAAGCGCAAGCGCGGCAGGCGCGCGCGCCACCGTCGTCTCGGCCACGCGGCGCACGTCGCCCAGCGTCACCGCGTCGATCCGCTCTACCACCTCGGCCAGATCCGGCACCCGCCCCCAGATCTGGAGCATCCGCGCCAGCCGCTCGGCGCGGTTCGAGGGGCTTTCCAGCCCCATCAGCAGCCCCGCCTTCATCTGCGCGCGCGCGCGCTCGACCTCGGCGGTGCCCATGTCATCGGCGGCGCGCTTCATCTCGTCGATGGTGACATGGGCAAGCTCGGCCATCTGCCCGGCCGAGGTGCCGGCATAGATGGTCAGCATCCCCGTATCCGCATAGGCCCCGGCCTGCGCGAAGATCGTGTAGCACAGGCCCCGCCGCTCGCGCACCTCCTGAAACAGCCGCGACGACATCGACCCGCCCAGCGCCGAGGCATAGATCTGCGCCGCGTGGATATCCGCGTGGGCGTAATCGGGCGACTCGAACGCCAGCGCGAAATGGGCCTGCTCCAACGCCTTCTCGCGCCGCATCTCGCCGCCCTCGAATCGCGCGCGCGGCGGCACGAATGACGGCGCGGGCACCATGTCGCCGAACATCTCCTCGGCCAGCCGCACCAGTTCTGCGTGATCCACCGCGCCCGCGGCCGAGAGCACCATCTGGCCGGGCCGGTAGTGGCGATCCACGAACCCTTCCAGGTCGGGCCGCGCGAAGGCGCGCACCCGCTCCTCGGGGCCAAGGATCGTGCGCCCGAGCGGATGATCGGGATAGGCGCGCTCCTGCAACCAGTCGAAGATGATGTCGTCGGGCGTATCGAGCGCCTGCCCGATCTCCTGAAGGATCACGCCCCGCTCGACCTCGATCTCGCGCGCGTCAAAGGCCGGGTTGCGCAGGATATCGGCCAGCACATCGACGGCCAAAGGCACATCGTCCTTGAGGATACGCGCGTAATAGGCCGTCACCTCGCGCGATGTATAGGCGTTGATATAGCCGCCCACATCCTCGATCACCTCGGCGATCTCGAGCGCCGAGCGCCGCGCGGTGCCCTTGAAGGCCATGTGTTCGAGGAAATGCGCGATACCGTTCTCGCTCGCCTCCTCGTGACGCGCGCCCGCCAGCACCCAGATGCCGACAGCCGCCGATTGCAGCCCCGGCATGGTCTCGGACACGATGCGAAATCCGTTGGAAAGGGTAGTCAGATTGACACTCAATTGGCGATCCGTTCCTCGATCAATGTTTCAATCGCGCCCAGGTCATTGGCGACCCGCGTCACGCGCTCCTCCCGCTCATACAGGTCCGCCATGCGCGCGGGCAAGGGGGGGCGGATGCCGCTCGCCTCCTCGACCGCCTCGGGAAACTTGGCCGGATGCGCGGTGGCCAGCGTTATCATCGGCACGCCGCGCACGCGCTGTGCCTGCGCCACATATACGCCCACGGCGGAATGCGGGCAGAGCAATTCGCCGGTGGCGGCATGGGTCTCGCGGATCGTCGCGCGCGTGGCCTCCTCGTCGCAGCGTCCCGTGTCGAACACCTCGCGCAACGCCTGCAAGGCACCTTGACCGACCGAGAAGCCCCCCCCCGAAGCCAGCTCCTCCATTGCCTGCGCCACCGCGCCACCGTCCTGCCCATAGGCATAAAACATCGCCCGCTCGAAATTCGACGATACCTGAATATCCATCGACGGGCTGATCGACGGGATCACCCCGTCGGGGCGATAGTCCCCGGTGCTCAGACAGCGGTGCAGAATGTCGTTCTGATTGGTCGCCACCACCAGCCGGTCGATGGGCAGCCCCATGCGCCGCGCGATATAGCCTGCGAAGACATCCCCGAAATTGCCCGTGGGCACGGTGAACGACACCTTGCGATCGGGCGCGCCGAGGCTGACGGCGGAGGTGAAATAATACACCACCTGCGCCAGCACCCGCGCCCAGTTGATCGAGTTCACCCCCGCCAGCCGCACGCGATCACGAAACTCGAAATCGTTGAACATGTCCTTCACGCGCGCCTGGGCATCGTCGAAATGCCCGCTCAGAGCCAGCGCATGGACATTGGCCTCAACCGGCGTCGTCATCTGCCGCCGCTGCACCTCGGAGACGCGCCCATGCGGATAGAGGATGAACACATCCACCGAGTCGAGGCCGCGAAACGCCTCGATCGCGGCCGAGCCGGTATCGCCAGAGGTCGCCCCCACGATGCTCACCCGGCGGCCAGACCGCTTCAGCGAGACCTCGAACATCTGCCCGATAAGCTGCATGGCGAAATCCTTGAACGCCAGCGTCGGCCCGTGGAACAGTTCCAGCAGGAAATGCCCCGGCGCAAGCTGCTTCAAGGGCGCGCGCGCGGCATGACCGAACCCCGCATAGGCCCGCGCGATGATGGCGCGAAACTCCTCTTCGCTAAAGGCATCGCCGACAAAGGGCCACATCACCCGGAACGCGGCGTCCTCATAGCTCACCCCCTCGAGCGCCCGGATCTCCTCGGCCGCCATCGGCGGGATGCGCTCGGGCAGATACAGCCCGCCATCGCGCGCCAGCCCCGTCAGCATCGCCTCCTCAAAGCCGAGCACGGGCGCGCGGCCCCTCGTCGAGATGTATCTCATGTCCTGACCCCTTTCGCGGCCCCGATCTGCCGCCGGATGAGAACCGCCACGATCACCGCCCAGATGAGGGCAAAGGAAAACCATGTGACGGCATATTCAAGGTGATCGTTGGGAATGCGCGCACCGTCCACCGGCAGCGGCTCAACGGCGCGCTCCGGCGGCGACAGCTCGCGCGCGACGATCAACAGCGACTCGGTGCCCAGCACCCCCGCCATCTGCGCGATATCGCGGGAGAACCAGATGTTGCCCGCGACATCGTTCGCGGGCGTGGCGCCGGTGCGGTCATCGGGCCAGTGCAGGTTGCCGGTGACAACCACATCGCCCTCGGGCGGCACGGGCACCTCCCGCGCCACGGGAATGAACCCCCGGTCCAGCAGCACCCGCCGCCCGCCCGTCTCCAGCACCGAAATCAGCCGATACCCCGCGCCTACCTGCTTCTGACTGACCAGCACCCGCAGCGCCTGCGCCCCGATCCGCCCCTCGGCGCGCACTGGCAGATAGCGATCCGCCTCGCCCGCGCGCGCAGGCAGGCCCACCGGCGCGGCGGAAATCTTCGCCGCGATCTCGTCCAGCACGCCCTCTTTCCACGCCAGCCGCTGCACCTGCCAGACGCCCAGCCCGACAAGCAGCGCCAGCCCGGCCAGCCCGAAGATCAGCAATGGAAGAACGCCCTTTCGCATGTCCCGCCTTCAAATGGGAAATGCGGGGAAGGAACCCCCCGCACCTTCATCTTGCCAAAAATATCCGCGCCGCAGGCATCGCGCCGAAGGCGCGTCAGGATCAACCGCCGCAGGCGCGCCCCGGTCAGCCGCCCCAGACATACACCGCGGCAAAGAGAAACAGCCAGACCACATCGACAAAGTGCCAATACCAGGCCGCCGCCTCGAAGCCGACATGCTGCTCGGGGGTGAAATGCCCCTTGAGCGTGCGCATCAGGCACACGAACAGGAAGATCGTGCCGATGATCACATGCGCCCCGTGAAAGCCGGTCGCCATGAAGAAATTGGCGCCGTAGATATTGCCGGAAAAGCCAAAGCCCGCATGGCTGTATTCATAAGCCTGAAGGACGGTGAATAGCACGCCCAGCACAATGGCGATGGCCAGGCCCCGTTTCATGTCCTCGCGGTTGTTTTCATGCACCAGCGCGTGATGCGCCCAGGTGGCGGCACAACCCGAACACAACAGGATCAGCGTATTGATCAGCGGCAGGTGCCAGGGATCGAAGGTCTCGATCCCGACGGGCGGCCAGACGCCATCAATCGCCGGCGAATAGGGCCCCATCGGATACATGGCGTGCTTGAAGAAGCTCCAGAACCAAGCCGCAAAGAACATCACCTCGGACATGATGAACAGGATGAAGCCATAGCGCAGCCCGATCCGCACCACCGGCGTGTGATCGCCGGTCTGTCCCTCATGGACCACGTCGGACCACCAGCCGAACATCACATAAAGCACGCCGACCACCCCGGCGAGGAACATCCACGGACCCTTGTCATGGAAAAACAGAACTGCTCCGAACAGCATGACAAACCCCGCCAGCGCGCCCAGCAGCGGCCAGATGGAGGGGGGAAGGATATGGTAATCGTGGTTCTTGGTATGTGCCATCTTGTCAGATTCCCTCGTCGAAGGCTCAGTTCAGCGTTTTGTCGGTTTTTGCGTCCTGCGCAAGGGCCGCATGGCTCTCGGGCAGGGCGATCTCGTGAAACGTATAGGAAAGCGTGATCGTGTGGACATATTGCCCCTCGCGGTCGGTCACGATCTCCGGGTCAACATAGAATGTCACCGGCATCAGCACCCGCTCGCCGGGTTGCAGCACCTGTTCGGTGAAGCAGAAACAGTCGATCTTGGTAAAGAAGCCGCCCGCCTCGAAGGGCGTCACGTTATAGCTCGCCTGCCCGGCAACCACGCGGTCGGTGGGGTTGTAGGCCTCGTAAAAGGCCAGCCCGGTCTCACCGATGCGCAGTTCCATCTGCCGTTCGACCGGCCGAAACTCCCACGGCATCCCGCGCGCGCGGCTCGCATCGAACCTCACCTTGATGGTCTGTTCGAGCACCTCTTCGCTGCCCGCCTCGGCCACGCCCGTCACCCCGCCAAAGCCGGTGACGCGGCAGAACCAGTCATAGAACGGCACCGAAGCCCAGGCCAGCCCGCCCATGACCACCACCACGCCGACAAGCCGCGTCAGGGTTTTCAGGTTGCGGTCCATGCCCTCAGTCCCCCTTTTGCTGCGTGGTCTGCGGCAGGGCGAAATTCTCGTTCGCGACCTTGGCGATGGTCAGCCCGAAGACCAGCACGACAAACCCCGCCAGCACGAGCCCGAGGCCGAGGTTGCGCCCGAACCGCCGCTTGTGAAGCTCATGTTCCTCACGAAAACTCATGTCCAGCCCGCCATCCCGAGGCCCCGGAGCGCCGCCTCACAGAGAATCGCGGTGAAATGCGCGAAAAGATACCACAGCGACAGGCGGAACGCCCGTTTTTCCACCCGGTAATCATCGGCCTCTGCCTGCCCTTCGTCGCGCCGCCAGATCGCCAGCGCATCGCGCAGGAAAAGCGCGTTGAATACCAGCGCCACGGCCAGATAGACCGGCCCGCCGATCTGCGTGAACGCGGCACCCACCGCCATCACCGAAAGGATCACCGTATAGGCGAGGATATGCACCCGCGTCGCGCGGCGGCCATGGGTGACGGTCAGCATCGGCACGCCCGCCTTGTCGTAATCGCCCCGCATGAACAGCGCCAGCGCCCAGAAATGCGGCGGCGTCCAAAGAAAGATCAGCGCAAACATCAGCACCGATTCGATGCTGATCGTGCCCGTCGCGGCCGCCCAGCCGATCATCGGCGGAAATGCCCCGGCAGCGCCGCCGATGACGATATTCTGCGGCGTCCAGCGTTTCAGGCCGATGGTATAGATCACCACATAGAAGAAGATCGTGAACGCCAGCAGCCCGGCGGCCAGCGCGTTCGTGGCCAGCCACAGCATCACCACCGAGAAGACGGCCAGCGTGACGCCGAAGGCGAACGCCTCGTCGCGCGCGACCTTGCCCGTCGGGATCGGACGGCCCGCGGTGCGCTTCATGATCGCGTCTATGTCGGATTCCCACCACATGTTGAGCGCGCCCGAGGCCCCGCCGCCGACGGCAATGAACAGGATTGCAGCCAGCCCCACCACCGGATGCACCGCCACGGGCGCGGCCAGAAGCCCCACCAGCGCCGTGAACACCACAAGCGTCATCACCCGCGGCTTGAGCAGGGCAAAGAAATCGCCGAACCCCGCCTCGCCGGGTTGCGTGGTGCTGGCGCTGTTCAGACTGGCATCGCTCATCGTCAGGGTCTTTTCTCCGTCATCTCGGGAAAGGCTCCGGCCGGATCATCCCCGGCCCGACCCGCTCGCTCATTCAGCCGAGGCCACCTGCCGCACACGCGGCGTGCCGGCATATTCCTCGATGGCCCCGTCGAGCCAGTCCTGATACTCGGCCTCGCTCACCACCTTGACGGTGATCGGCATGTAGGCATGCGACTGCCCGCACAATTCCGAGCACTGGCCGAAATAGATGCCTTCCTTCTCGGCCTTGAACCAGAGCTGCGCCAGACGCCCCGGCACCGCGTCCTGCTTCACGCCAAAGGCGGGGATGGTCCAGCTGTGGATCACATCGGCACCTGTCACCGTCATCACCACGATCTTGTTCACCGGCACGACCACGGCCGTGTCGGTGGCGAGCAGGAATTCGTCGCGGCTGTAACCTGCCTCGATCAGTTGCGCCTCGACCTCGGGGGTAAACCGGTTGTCGCCCCCCGTCGCCGGCGCGCCGATCATGTAGCTGTCGAACTGGAAATCGTGGTCGGTGTATTCATAACCCCAATACCACTGATAACCGGTCACCTTGATGTTGATCTCGCCTTCGGGAAATTCCTGTTGCTTGAACAGGATCGGCAGCGAATTTGCGCCGATGAAGACCAGGATCAGGATCGGCACGATGGTCCAGGCGATCTCCAGCGGGGAGTTATGGGTGAATTTCGCCGGATTGGGATTGGACCGCCGGGTGTATCGGACAGCCGCATAAGCCAGCAGCACGGTCACAAGGATGACGATGGCGATTATGATGACGTTGATCACCCCGTCCAGCCATTGCAGATCGCGCGCAAGCTCGGTCGCGGCGGGCTGAAACCCGATGCCGCCCTGAATCGGCGCGCCGACAATCTCCTGTGCGGCGGCGGGAAGGGCTACGAGGGCGGCCAGAACGGCCAGAAGGCTGGGGATAAGTCGCATTGTGCACCCTGATCGTTTGAACGGTTCGTGTCTTCGGGCCGGGATCTGACGGTGACCGCGGAATCCCATTGTCTCGGTCCCGGTTAAAACCATACTATGACGCGCATCACAAGAACGCGCGTTGCGGCAAAGGGACGCTTTTTTTGATCTGGATCAAATGCTGCCCGCCTCATCGCCCCTGACCAGGGATCTGCCCCATGAGCGACACGCCCTTTCGTCCCTTCGAGACGCGGCTCGACCGCGAGGCGGCGCTGCGACATCTGCGCGCCGCCACGCTTGGCGCGGATGACGGAGAGCTGTTTCTCGAGCGCCGCCGCGCCGAGGGGCTGGTGTTCGACGACGGCCGCCTCAAGACCGCCTCCTATGACGCCTCCGAGGGCTTTGGCCTGCGCGCCGTGCGCGGCGAGGTGACGGGCTATGCGCATTCCTCCGAGGTCTCCGAGGCCGCGCTCGAACGCGCGGTTGGGACCGCGCGCCTTGCCGTGGGCGCGGGCGGGGCCACCCTCGCCGCCGGTCCGGCCGCCACCAACCGCCGGCTTTATACCGATGCCGACCCGATCGCCGGAGCCGCCTTCCCGGTCAAGATCGAGACCCTGCGCGAGATCGACGCCTTCGCCCGCGCGCTCGATCCCCGCGTGGTGCAGGTCACCGCCTCGCTCGCCGCCTCGTGCCAGGAGGTGGTGATCCTGCGCCCCGACGGCCAGCACCTCGCCGACACCCGCCCCATGACCCGCGTCAACGTCTCGATCATCGTCGAGGCGCAGGGCCGCCGCGAACAGGGCAGCGCCGGCGGCGGCGGGCGCATCGGGCTCGATGGCCTGCTCGACCCCGCCGACTGGCAGGCCAAGACCCGTGAGGCGCTGCGCATCGCGCTGGTCAANNGCTGCACGAGGCCATCGGCCACGGCCTCGAGGGCGATTTCAACCGCAAGGGAAGCTCGGCCTTCGCCGGTCTCATGGGAAGCCGCATCGCCGCCCCCGGTGTCACCGTGCTCGACGACGGCACCATCCCCGACCGGCGCGGCTCCCTCACCATCGACGACGAGGGCACGCCCTCGCGCCGCAACGTGCTGATCGAGGACGGCATCCTCACGGGCTACATGCAGGACCGCCAGAACGCCCGCCTGATGGGCGTGGCCCCCACCGGCAACGGCCGCCGCGAAAGCTATGCCCACGCCCCGATGCCGCGCATGACCAACACCTGCATGCTGGGCGGCAACGCCAGCCCCGCCGATCTGGTGGCCGACGTGAAGGACGGCCTCTATGCCGTGGGCTTCGGCGGTGGGCAGGTCGATATCACCAACGGCAAGTTCGTCTTCTCCTGCACCGAGGCCTACCGCGTCAAGGATGGCAAGATAGGCCGCGCGGTCAAGGGCGCCACCCTGATCGGCGACGGCGCGACGGCCCTGCAAAGGATCCGCGGCCTGGGCAACGACATGGCCCTTGATCCGGGCATGGGCAATTGCGGCAAACAGGGCCAATGGGTGCCGGTGGGCGTGGGCCAGCCCACCGTGCTGATCGGCGGGCTGACGGTGGGGGGATCGGCGGCGTAGGGGAGTGAGAGTGACGGGATGACTCATGCAGCTATCGCAAGGTCACGCCCTATTCTTCCTACAGCTGCATCTTCGTCACCCCTGAAAATCGGCATTGACAGCGAACGGTTTTGAGCGCGCTGAAACTTCTTCTTGCGAGCATGCGCATCTCAGAGGAGAGGTGGTCCTGCTTTTTCGACCAGAATGCAGCCGAGCGCCCTCAGAGGAATAGCATTGGGCAGAAAGTCGTGGCTCTTTGCCAGGTCTGAGCGCGGCGGCGAACGGGCAGCCTTCGTGTATACCCTGATCGTCAGCTGCAAGATGAACGACATCGACCCGCAGGCTTGGATGGCAGATGTCCTTGCGCGCCTGCCGGACATCACCGTGTCACGCTTGCCCGAGTTGCTTCCATGGAACTGGAAGGCCGAGCAGGAAGCCGTCAAGGCCGCGTGACCGCGTCCGTCACCGGATGCTTACGATGATGAAGGCAACGTAGATAAAGCCAACGGCGGTCCGCACATAGGTGAAATCGTTCGGCGGGCGGGCCGTCCCCCGGACGCCCCGCGCGTCCCGCCTCACCCCGCAGAACGTTCGGAGCCGGTGCCTTGAAGTCACGGTTCACCTTGTCTTCCGGGCATGGCAGGGCCGGATCGCGATATGTTGTCTTCTTGCCCTTGCCTCGGATAACGCCCTGTATTCCCTTCTCTTTCATCAGGCGCACCACCGTGCAGCGCGCGACACCCTCACCCTGTGCGACGAGATCGCAGCAGACTTTCACGGCCCCATAGCGCTTGCCGCTGGCCTCCCAATGTTCCTTGATCCTGGGGCAGAGCTCAGCATCACGCTGTGCGCGTAAAGACGCCTTGGACAGGTATTGCGCGACCGCCTGCCGGTGATGACAGGTGGACGGCGCGATCGGCAAGACCTTGCAGATCGCGCCGCCAATGTCTCTCGGACCATTGGCGCTCGATTGCCTCGGCGCCGTACTCCCCGCGTCCGGCATGGACCTCGGACCAATGGCGGCCTCATGCCGAACTCATCAATGAACATGATCATCTCTTGCGTTGGCGGTCGAGGTCCGCCGCTGCGAAAAAAGCGCTCGTCCATTGTCCTCGGACCAATGGCGGAAAATGGCCTCGCCCTTGCGCAGGATTTCATTGGCCTGTTTGCGCCCCAGATCGACCGCGTAGCTTCGGGCAGGACGCCGGATCGGCTCCAGCCAGTGATCGGCCAAACCATACGGCAGATCCTCGGTCGCTGCCTTTGCCCCGCCGCAGCCATAGTGGCCGCAAACGACGATCTCGCGCACATGCAGCGCATCGACAGCGAATTCCAGCGCCGACAGCAGGTCCATGTCCGAGGAATGCACGATGTTGGCGACATTGCGATGGACGAAGACCTCGCCCGGATCGAGGCCCGCGACCACGTTGGCCGGAACCCGGCTGTCGGAACAGCCGATCCAGAAGAATTCGGGCGCTTGAAGGGCGGCAAGGCGGGTGAAATAATCCGGCTCTTCGGCGTGACGTTGCTGCGACCACGCCAGATTGCGCGCCGGAAGATCATTCAGCATCGGTCGTCTCCGCAAAATCGGACAGCCCGCGTCGTGACCGCATGTGTTTGGATAAGGTCCGCAGATCGGCCCGAGTCAGCCGGGCACGGGCAATCGGCAAAAGAATTGCGTTTTCGGCAACGAGGTGGCGGCGCACGTGTCCCGCGAACCTGGACAATACTGCGCGATCCTCGGCGCTCAGGCCGGCTCCGGTATCGAGGCAACTGGCCAGCATTGCACGCACCTGAGGCAGCAGACGCATCGCCTCATCCTGCTCGGCCCTGATCCGGTCGATCGCGCCCTCGATCGCATCCTCCTCTGTGCAGCGCCGCGCAAGAAGCGGGAACAGATCCTCTGCCTCGTCGCGCAAGTGGACGGTCAGTTCCTCGTTCAGAAAGCGCAGCACACTTGTTGCCGCCTGACGATCGAGGGTGTCCGCCATCGTCAACCCGTCGATGCCTGCGCAGACCTGCCGTTCGCGCAGGTGGTCTTCGCTGATGAAATCCAGAGGATTTGCAAGCAGGCTCGGGCTTGTCGGTTTGTCACCGCTCCCACGCAGCACGGGCTCTGACGGGTGCATGACGCGTCCTTTCGCGGGGTTCAGATCGGCGCTAGGCTTGCGCCGGTGATCTTTGCGCCTCGAGCCAAATGCTCCACGAAGTCCCGCGACGCCCTGGCCCAGGCAGCCTTTTCGAGCGCCTGCGCGATCTTGGGGCGGACGGTCTCATAGGGTAGAACCTGCCCAGGCGCCGTGGCGTTCAGGCGGATGATGTGCCAGCCGTGCCGCGTCAGAACGGGCGCGGGGCTGATGCCGCCCTCGGTCAGGGCGCGCAGCGCCGCCTCGAACTCGGGCACGGTGTTGCCCGGGCCAAGCTGGCCCAGATGGCCACCCGATGTCTTGGAGCCACAATCGCTTTCACGGGCGGCGGCGGCAAAGCCCTTGGCGTCACCGTCGAGTTTCATCAGCAGCGCCTGTGCCCGTCTCCCGGCCGCGGCACGCTCCTCGTCATCGCGCGGATCGCAGGCGCAGAGGATGTGCGACACGTCCCATAGCGGGGCCGAGCGATACCGTTCGGGGCCATTTGCCCATTCGGCCCGCACCGCTTCTTCGGTGATGGGCGCGATTGCGAGCGCCTCATCCAGAAGGGCGCGGATCAGCGCCTCGTCCTCGGTCTCGAAGCGGTTCGGCGCCAGCTCCAGCGGATCGGGCGTCAGGTCGCGCGCCCGCGCCTCTTGCAACAACATCGCCCGGATCGTCAGCGCCTGCGCCGCCTTGCGCCAGGCGATGCCGGGCTTGTCGCGCGGGCCCGTGTGGTTTTGGGCCTCGGCGGCGATTGCCGCCGAGGGGATGGTCTCGTTGTTCACGACGACATCAGGGAAGAGCGCCACGTTCATCGCCATCACTCCGCCGGTGTGGTGGCTGTCGGGCCGGACTTGGCCTGCCGTGCATCATAGGCGCGGCGGCGTTCCGCCAGCGGACGGGTCCGCCGCGAGCGCACGATCTGGTAGCCCGGCCGCGTCAGCAGGTAGCGGAAGGGGGCGGCAAAGCCGGACCAGATATGCACCAGCCGCGTGAACGGGAACAGGATCGTGATGATCAGACCCAGGAAGATGTGCAGCTTGTAGAGCCAATGCACGTCAACCACCGTGACCCAGGCGTTGATGTTCCAGGTCACGACGCTTTGCGACCAGGTCATGAAGCGCACCATTTCCGACCCGTCCATGTGCTGCAGGGTCTGGGTGATCGTCAGCAGGCCGATGGCAAGCTGCATCCAGATCAGGACCATGATGAGAATGTCCGGGAAGGTCGAGGTGACGCGGATGCGTGGATCGCCAAGGCGCCGGTGCAGGAGCATGGTCGCGCCGATCAGCGCAGCGATGCCCGCCGGGCCGCCGATCAGGACCGCCATCCACTGCTTGAGGGCGTAAGGAATGCCCAAGGCATCCAGCACCCAGATCGGCGTGAAAAGGCCGATGAGGTGCCCGAAGAAAACCGTCAGGATACCGACGTGAAACAGGATCGACCCCAAGATCAGCTGCTTGCGGCGCAAGAGTTGGCTGGAGGAACTTTTCCATGTGAAGGGATCGCGCTCGTAGCGCACGATGGAGCCGACGAGGAACACTGTCAGCGCGACATAAGGCATGATCCCGAAGAGGACGAAGTTGATATCGAAGCCGCCGAACATTTCATGCGCTCCTGTTCAATGGTTTCCGGGTCGGTTTGTCCATCGCCGCGAGCATGTCGCGGACCTGCGGACAACCTGCGTTCGGATCGGGGCCGAAGGTGACCTCGGTTTCCTCCCAGACGGCGTCGAGCGCCGCGAGGTCGGTCGGGTCATCATCGGGCTGGGCCAGCATTCCGGCCAGCGCCTCGGCATCGGCCCGCGTTCCGGCAAGCCGCGACAGGGCTTGGAAAACGCAGGCATAACCGCTCTCGCGCCGCGCCAGCCGTGTAGCGAGCGTGTCGAGGATATGCGCCGCGTCGGCGAGGATTTCCTGTGCCTCGGCAAAGGGGCGCGTCGAGAGGAATTCCAGCAACACCGGCAGGTGATCGGGCAGTTCCGGGGTGGCGGGCTCAAACCCGCCCGCGCGATAGGTCTCGATCAGGCTGACCATCGCGCCGCCCCGGTCCCGGCTTTCGCCATGGACATGCTCGAAGAGATTGAGCGACAGCGTGCGCGAGCGGTCGAAGAGCATCACGTAGCCCTCTTGCAGGTCGTAGAGGTCGGCCTTTGAGAAGCCATCGGCCAATGTGCACAGCACAGCCCGCGTGTCAGGCGCGATGCGGAAATCGGCGGCGATGACGCCCCCGATTTCCGGCATCGCCTCCTGCAACTCCTGCGAGGGATAACTCAGCATCAGCGACAGCGCCTTGAGTGTGCGGTCCATCATCAGAATGTCTCCTGTGGCAGGGCAAAGGACTTCTTCTTGCCGCCGAACAGGGTGGTCTTGCCCGTCTCGCCGGTGGAACAACCGTTGCCATCTGTGAAGCCGCAGCCGCCACGGATGTCGGCACCGGCCTCGTTCTGTTCGCGGTGCGCCGTGGGGATCGCAAAACGATCCTCGTAATCGGCGATGGCCATGATCTTGTACATGTCCTCGATCATCCGGCCCGACATGCCGACGCGGGCCGCGATGCCTTCATCGCGCACGCCCTCCACGGTCAGCGCGCGCATGTAGAGCCGCATGGCCGACATCCGTTCCAGCGCCTGTACGATCGGTTCCTCGTCGCCCGCAGTCAGCATATTGGCCAGGTATTTGACCGGAATGCGCAAGGACCGCACGTCGGGCATCTGGTCGCTCATCGCGATCTGGCCGGCCTGTGCCGCGTTCTGGATCGGGGACAGCGGCGGGATATACCAGACCATCGGCAAGGTGCGGTATTCGGGGTGCAGCGGGAAGGCGACCTTCCAGTCCATCGCCATTTTCCAGACGGGCGAGATCTTGGCGGCCTCGATCCAGTCTTCGGGGATGCCGTCGCGCCGCGCGGCCTTGATCACCTCGGGGTCATTTGGGTCAAGGAACACGTCCAATTGCGCCCCGTAAAGATCGGTCTCGCGCTCGGCACTCGCCGCCGCCTCGATCTTGTCGGCGTCATAAAGGATGACGCCGAGATAGCGGATACGGCCGACGCAGGTTTCCGAACAGACCGTCGGCTGGCCGGATTCGATGCGCGGATAACAGAAGGTGCATTTCTCGGATTTGCCGGTATCCCAGTTGTAATAGACCTTCTTGTAGGGGCAACCCGAGATGCACATCCGCCAGCCCCGGCATTTTTCCTGGTCGATCAGGACGATACCGTCCTCCTCACGCTTGTAGATCGCGCCGGATGGGCACGACGCCGAGCAGGTCGGGTTGAGGCAATGCTCGCACAGCCGCGGCAGATACATCATGAAGGTATTTTCATACTCTCCATAGATCTCCTTTTGCACATCCTCGAAGTTGTAGTCCTGCGAGCGTTTCGAAAACTCGCCGCCCAGGATCTCCTCCCAGTTCGGACCCTTCTCGATCTTTTCCATCCGCTCGCCGGTGATCTTGGACCGGGGGCGCGCGGTGGGGAAATGATCCATGTCGGGCGCGGATTTCAGATGGTCGTAGTCGAAATCGAACGGCTCGTAATAGTCGTCGATCTCGGGCATGGACGGGTTGGCAAAGATATTCGCCAGGATCCGCCACTTCGACCCCTGCTTGGGATGCAGCTTGCCGCTCGCCGAGCGCACCCAGCCGCCATTCCAGCGTTTCTGGTTTTCCCAGTCGGTCGGATAGCCGGTGCCGGGTTTGGTTTCGACATTGTTGAACCATGCGTATTCAACGCCTTCGCGCGTGGTCCAGACGTTCTTGCAGGTGACCGAACAGGTGTGGCACCCGATGCATTTGTCGAGGTTGAGAACCTTGCCGATTTGCGCACGCACTCTCATTCTGCGGCCTCCACTTTTCCGGTTGCGGGCCCGGACGCAGGGGTGTCCAGCCAGTCGATCTTTTTCATCTTGCGCACGATCACGAATTCGTCGCGGTTGCTGCCGACGGTGCCGTAATAGTTGAAACCATAGGACAACTGCGCATAGCCGCCGATCATGTGCGTGGGTTTCAGCGTGGCGCGGGTCACCGAATTGTGGATACCGCCGCGATGGCCGGTCTTTTCCGATCCCGGCGTGTTCACGATCTTTTCCTGCGCGTGATACATGAACAGCGTGCCCTGCTTGATCCGCTGGCTCACCACCACCCGCGCGGTCAGCGCGCCGTTGATGTTGTAGGCTTCAACCCAGTCGTTATCGACCAGCCCCGCCGTCTTCGCGTCCACCTCGGACATCCAGACCACCGGCCCGCCCCTGTTCAGCGTCAGCATCAGCAAGTTGTCGGTATAGGTGGAATGGATACCCCATTTCTGGTGCGGCGTGATGAAGTTCAGCACCACATGCGGGCTGCCCTCGGCGGCGTCGTTGTTGACGGCCTTGGTGATGGTCTTGAGGTCCACCGGCGGGCGATAGCTGACGAAACCCTCGCCGAAGGCGCGCATCCACAGGTGATCCTGATAGATCTGCTGCCGCCCCGTCAGCGTCCGCCACGGGATCAGCTCATGCACGTTGGTGTAGCCCGCGTTGTAGCAGACCTCCTCGCTCTCGATGCCCGACCATGTGGGGCTGGAGATGATCTTGCGCGGNNTGGTGGCGGCCGGTGGGCTTTTCCAACTCCTCCCACGCCTTGACCGCGACCTCGCCATTTGTCTCAGGCGCGAGCATCAGGATCATCTCGCAGGCGTCTATGGCGGTCTCCAGCTTCGCGTGACCCTTGGACACACCCTCGTCCAGCACAACGCCGTTCAGGTCGCGCAGATGGCCGACCTCGACCTTGGTGTCCCAAGTGATCCCCTTGCCGCCGTTGCCGAGTTTCTCGAGCAGCGGTCCGACCGAGGTGAACTTCTTGTAAAGGTTCGGATAGTCCCGTTCCACTGCGATATAGTTCGGCGCAGTCTTGCCGGGGATCAGATCGCATTCGCCCCTCTTCCAGTCGCGCACATGGGCCTGCGCCAGTTCGCCGGGAGTGTCGTGCAGGAGCGGAAGCTGAACGATGTCGGTCTCGATCCCCAGCACCTCGGGCGCAACTTCGCTGAATTTCCGCGCGATCGACTTGAAAATTTCCCAGTCCGACTTGCTCTCATAGGCCGGGTCCACCGCCGCCTGCAGCGGGTGGATGAACGGATGCATGTCGGATGTGTTCAGATCGTCCTTTTCATACCAGCTTGCGGTCGGCAGCACGATGTCGGAATAGACGCAGGTAGTGGACATGCGGAAATCAATGGTCACCAGCAGGTCAAGCTTGCCCTTGGGGGCCTCGTCATGCCAGATGGCCTCTTTCGGCATGACGCCGCCTTCCTCACCCAGATCCTTGCCCATCACGCCGTGATCGGTGCCGAGCAGGTGCTTGAGGAANNTTGCCCGAAGACCCGAGCAGGTTGGAGCGCCAGACAAACAGGTTGCGCGGCCAGTTCTCGGGCGCGTCCGGGTCCTCGCAGGACATTTGCAGATCGCCGGATTTCAGCTGTTCGGCGACATAGGCGGGAATGTCCTTGCCCGCCGCTTTCGCCGCTTTCGACACCTCCAGCGGATTGGTCTTCAACTGCGGCGCGGACGGCAGCCAGCCCAT
>DIUD01000019.1 GCA_002428225.1 Roseovarius sp. UBA6167
CCTCATAGCCTTGCAGGTTGAAGTTCCGGCCATCCACGACAAGCTGTGCGCCCTGCGCGATGCCGCTCTCGACCAGGCCAAGGATGCGCGCCCTGGCCTCGGCCGTCACGACGGGGCCGTAATCCACGTCATCGCCTGCGGTATAAGGCCCCACTTTCAGCTTTTCGATACGCGGCACCAGCTTTTCGATCAGGCGGTCGGCGNNATCGCCATGCAGCGCTCGCCCGCCGCGCCATAGCCCGCGCCGATGAGCGCGTCTGCGGCCTGATCCATGTCAGCGTCGGGCATGACGATCATGTGGTTCTTGGCGCCGCCAAAGCATTGCACCCGCTTGCCGTTCGAGCAGCCGCGCCCGTAGATGTATTCGGCGATGGGGGTGGAGCCGACAAAGCCGATGGACTGGATCACCGGGTGGTCGAGGATCGCATCCACCGCCACCTTGTCGCCGTTCACCACCTGCAAGAGCCCCTTGGGCAGCCCGGCCTCCGCCATCAGTTCGGCCAGCATGAGCGGCACCGACGGGTCACGCTCGGAGGGCTTGAGGATGAAGGCATTGCCGCAGGCGAGCGCGGGTGCGAACATCCACATCGGGATCATCGCCGGGAAATTGAACGGCGTGATCCCCGCGCTGACGCCAAGCGGCTGGCGCATGGAATAGAGGTCGATGCCGGGACCGGCGCTGTCGGTGAACTCGCCCTTGAGGAGTTGCGGCGCGCCGATGCAGTATTCGACCACCTCAAGCCCGCGCTGGATGTCGCCCTTGGCGTCGGGGAAGGTCTTGCCGTGTTCGCGCGACAGCGCCTCGGCGAGCTTGTCCATGTCGCGGTTGAGCAGGCGGACGAATTCCATCATCACCCGCGCCCGGCGCTGCGGGTTGGTGGCGGCCCATGCGGGCTGTGCGGCCTCGGCTGCGGCGACGGCGGCGGTCATTTCCTCGACGCTGGCCAGCGGGCATCTGGCCTGCACCTCGCCGGTGGCCGGGTTGAACACGTCCGAAAAACGGCCCGATGTGCCCTTCACATGGGTGCCGTTGATGTAATGGGTCAGTTCCTGCATGGCTCTCTCCTCCTGAATTGCGCGTCGCGCGAAGCCTAGCCTTGCAAAACTCAGTGCGAAAGAGGCAAGATTCCATTATGGACTTGCATTTTTGCAAAGGAGAGGGGGCGGATCATGCCGCATTGGGACGATATCCGCATTTTCCTGGCCGTGGCGCGGGAGGAAAGCCTGTCGGGCGCGGGGCGGGTGCTGCGCATCGACCCGGCCACCGTGGGCCGGCGCATGGCGCGGCTGGAAGAGGGGCTTGGCGCGCCGCTTTTTGCCAAATCCCCCACCGGCTATGCGCTGAGCGAGGCGGGCGCGCGCCTCATGGCCCATGCGATCCGCGCCGAACAGGCGATGGAGGAAGCGGCGACCGATCTGGGCGGGCAGGCGGGCGGCCTCTCGGGGCAGATCCGCATCGGCGCGCCCGATGGCTGCGCCAACTTCCTGCTGCCGCAGGTCTGTGCGGCCATCGGTGCGGAGAACCCGGATCTGGAAATTCAGATCGTCGCGCTGCCGCGCGTCTTCAACCTGACCCGGCGCGAGGCCGACATGGTAATTGCCGTCAGCCCGCCGACCGCGGGCCGCCTGACAGTGCAGAAAATCACCGATTACCGCCTGCATCTCGCGGCCTCGCGCGCCTATATCCGCGCCCATCCCCCCATCACCCGGCTGGCGGATCTGCGCGGGCATCGCATCGTCGGTTATATTCAGGACATGATCTTTGACCGCGAACTGGATTACCTGAGCGAGGCGGGGATTGCGCGCGTGGACCTCGCGTCCAATTCGGTCTCGGTGCAGCTCAACCTCGTGCGGCAGGGGGCGGGGATCGGCGTGCTGCACGATTTCTCGCTGCCCTTGCTGCGCGCGGTCAAGGTGCTGCCCGATCAGGTCTCGCTCACCCGCAGCTTCTATCTTGTGCGCCATGCCGATGACCGGCGGCTGGAGCGGCAGAACCGTTTTGCCACGGCCCTTGTCGAGGGGCTGCGCGCCGAAGTGGCGCGACTGGAGGAGCAGGCTTGACAGAAATCTCATGGTGGATCACGCTGGTGTTATCGAAATTCCGTTTCGAAAGGGTTCCGACATGCTCGTTCAGCAGATTCTGAAATCCAAGGGCGATAGCGGCGTGATCACCGTCACCCCCGAAACGCTCGTGTCGGAAGTGGCAGGCATTCTTGCCGAGCGCCGGATCGGCGGCGTGGTCGTCTCCTCTGACGGAGAGCGGCCCGAGGGCATCCTGTCGGAGCGCGATATCGTGCGGGCGCTGGCGGTGCGGGGCGCGGCGTGCCTGCTGGAGACGGCGGCCCGGATGATGACGCGCAACCCGGTCTGCTGCACGCGGCGTGACACCTCGGACGCGGTGCTCGCCCGCATGACCGATGGCCGGTTCCGGCATATGCCGGTGGTCGAGGAGGGCCGCCTTGTGGGTATCGTGACCATCGGCGATGTGGTCAAGGCACGGCTGGATGAGCTTTCGATGGAGAAAAACGCACTGGAAGGGATGATCATGGGCCACTGAGGGCTTGCATCGGCGCGCATAATCCTGTTGCCTGCCGCGCAATTGCAAGAATGGAGCCGCCTCATGCGCATCGCCCTCTATCCCGGCACTTTCGATCCGATAACCCTGGGTCATATCGACATCATCCGCCGCGCCGCGATGCTGGTTGACCGGCTGGTGATCGGCGTGGCGATCAATCGTGACAAGGGGCCGCTGTTCTCGCTCGAAGAGCGGGTGGCGATGATCGAGGCGGAATGCGTGGCGCTGTCCAAACTGACCGACACCGAAATCGTGGCCCATCCGTTCGAGAACCTGTTGATACACTGCGCCCATGATGTCGGCGCGCAGATCATCATTCGCGGGCTGCGCGCGGTGGCGGATTTCGAATACGAGTTCCAGATGGTTGGCATGAACCGCGCGCTCGACAACACGGTGGAAACGGTGTTTCTCATGGCGGATGCGGGCCATCAGGCGATCGCCTCGAAACTGGTCAAGGAAATCGCGCGGCTGGACGGGGATGTGTCGAAATTCGTGACCCCCCCGGTGCACAAGGCGCTGATTGCGAAATTCGCCTGAGCGCGGCCCGGCCATGCCGGCGGGCGCGGCACCATCAGCGTCCGGGCGCGCCGCGCCACGCTCATCCGTAATCACGCGACACGCGCCAACTCCTTGATTTCGCATGTCCGATGAGATCGAAACCGGTTTCCACCTTTGAGCAACATGCTCTAGACGGGGCGCGACGCAGGACAAGGCACAGGCAGGATGGCACGGCATCTCATTACCTCGGCGATTCCCTATATCAACGGGATCAAGCATCTGGGCAATCTGGTCGGAAGCCAGCTTCCGGCCGATCTCTTTGCGCGCTACTGCCGCGCGCGCGGGCATGAGGTGCTGTTTCTCTGCGCCACCGACGAGCACGGCACCCCCGCCGAGCTTGCCGCCGCCAGGGCGGGCAAGCCGGTGGCCGAGTATTGCGCCGAGATGCACGGGGTGCAGGCCGAAATCGCGCGCGGTTTCCGCCTCAGCTTTGACCATTTCGGGCGCTCCTCCAGCCCGCAGAACCACCGCCTGACCCAGCATTTCGCCAGGCGCCTGCATGAACAGGGCTTGATCCGCGAAGTCTCGGAGACGCAGATGTATTCGCCCACCGACGGGCGTTTTCTGCCCGACCGCTATATCGAAGGCACCTGCCCCAATTGCGGCTTTGAGAGCGCGCGCGGCGATCAGTGCGACAACTGCACCAAGCAGCTTGACCCGGTTGACCTCGTCAACCCGCGCTCGGTGATCTCGGGCGCCACCGATCTGGAGATGCGCGAGACCAGGCATCTCTATCTCTGCCAGTCGCAGATGAAGGACGAGCTGGAGGCGTGGATCGACTCCAAGACCGACTGGCCGCTGCTGACCACCTCGATCGCGAAGAAATGGCTCAATGACGGCGACGGCTTGCAGGATCGCGGCATCACCCGCGATCTCGACTGGGGCATCCCGGTGCAATTCGACGGCGCCCCGTGGCAGGGGATGGAGGGCAAGGTCTTCTACGTCTGGTTCGATGCGCCCATCGAATATATCGCCTGCGCGCAGGAATGGGCCGAGGCGGGCAAGGGCGCGGATTGGGAACGCTGGTGGCGCACCGACAAGGGGGCGAGCGATGTCCGCTATACCCAGTTCATGGGCAAGGACAACGTGCCCTTCCACACGCTCGGCTTTCCCGCCACGATCCTTGGCGCGCGCGAGCATTGGAAGCTGGTGGATTACATCAAGTCGTTCAATTACCTCAACTACGATGGTGGCCAGTTCAGCACCTCGCGCGGGCGCGGCGTGTTCATGGATGACGCGCTTGAAATCCTGCCCGCCGATTACTGGCGCTGGTGGCTGCTCTCTCATGCCCCCGAAAGCTCGGATTCCGAATTCACATGGGAGAATTTCCAGGCATCGGTGAACAAGGATCTGGCCGATGTTCTGGGCAATTTCGTCTCCCGCGTGACCAAGTTCTGCCGCGCGAAATTCGGCGCGGCGGTGCCCGAGGGCGGCAGTCATGGCGCGGCGGAGGAGGCGCTCATTGCCGCGCTTGGCGCTCGTATCCGTGCCTATGAGGGCCATATGGAGGCGATGGAGGTGCGCAAATCCGCCGCCGAGTTGCGCGCGATCTGGGTGCTGGGCAACGAATACCTGCAAGAGGCCGCCCCATGGTCCACCTTCAAGACCGACCCCGCGCGCGCCGCAATGCAGATCCGCCTCGCGCTCAACCTCATCCGGCTCTATGCGGTGCTCTCAAGCCCCTTCATCCCCGACGCCGCAAGCGCGATGCTGGGCGCGATGCGCACACAGGGGGATGGCTGGCCCGAGGATGTCGCCGCCGCGCTGGAGGTGCTGAAGCCCGGCCACGCCTTCGACGTGCCCGAGGTGCTGTTCTCCAAGATCACCGACGAGGCGCGCGAGGACTGGCAGGCGCGGTTCGCAGGCGTGCGGGGCTGACACGACGAGGGGCCGCACACGCGCCCCTCACCACGGCTTGACCCGCCGCGACCGGATCGCTGATTGCGACAATCCGCGCCACGTTCCGCTTCTGAGCCGGGGGCTGCGCGTGGCGGCAAAGGCGGGCCCGTCCTCCAGCGGGCCTGTCTTTTACTTCAATCCCCGCAATCAATTTCGACAACCCAATGTTGCAGGTTTGCAACGGTTTGGGCGAAATGCCCCACTTTCTTCCGGAATTCAGCAGCATCCCGCCATTTATGCGCGCGTGATTCCGCCGCACCCTTGCCACTGCAGCGCCGCGCACCGACATATCCCCCAACGGTGTGAACCGTCGCGCCGGGCCACGCAGTCCGGCGTCTTGGAAAGAAAAGACAGGAAAGGACAAATCATGTGGAAACAGACGACGGCTCTTGTCGCAGTGGTATCGCTTTTTGCGGCACCGGCACTTGCGGGCAACATAACCCCGACCCAACCCGAACCGGTCATCGCGGCCCCGGCCCCTGCGCCGGTAGCACCGCTCACGCCGAACTGGACCGGCTTTTATGCCGGTGGACAGCTTGGCTATGCCTGGGTTGATACCAATGTCGCCGGTGTGGACGGTGACGACATCATCGGCGGTCTTGTCGCCGGCTACGATTACGATTTCGGCAACTGGGTGTTGGGCGGCGGCCTTGATTACGACTTCGCCGATATCAGCCTTTCGGGCGCCAATGCCAGCGTCGAGGAAGTGTTCCGCGCCAAGCTGCGCGTCGGCCCCAAGATCGGGCGCGGCCTGCTTTACGGCACCGGCGGCTATGCCTGGGCCGATACCGACAATCTCGGCAGCGATGACGGCTGGTTCATCGGCGCGGGCTACGAGCACCGTATCACCGATCAGTTCTCGCTCGGTGCCGAAGTGCTCTATCATGAGTTCGACGGTTTCGGCAGCGCCAATGCCGACGTGGACGTCACCACGCTTCAGGCGCGCGCAACCTTCCGGTTCTGAGCGGCGCATGTAAGAAAAGAAGGGTCCGCGCCCCCCGCGCGGGCCCTTTTCATGCGGGCAGGGCCGCGCCCTCAGGCGACACCGGCGCGCAGGCAGTCGTGGATATGGACAAGCCCGCAGAGCCGGTCATCCGGCGTGACCACGAAAAGCGCGCCGATCTTGTGACGGTTCATCAGCCCCAGCGCCTCTGGCAGCAGCATGTCGGGGGTGGCCGTGCGCGGATCGCGGGTCGCCACCTCGCCCGCGTTGCGTGCCATCAGCCCGTCGAGATTGCGCCGCAAGTCGCCATCGGTGATGACCCCCCGCAAGATGCCATCCTCGACAAGCGCGGCAATGCCGAAGCCCTTGGCGCTCATCTCGATCAGCGCCTCGCCCATGGGCGTATCGGGCGAGACCTTCGGCAGGGCGGCGCCGGTGTGCATCACGTCGCGCACCCGAATGAATTGCGCGCCGAGCTTGCCGCCGGGGTGAAAGACGTGGAACGCATCGGCCTTGAAGCCGCGCTCTTCCATCAATGCGACGGCAAGCGCGTCGCCAAGCGCCAGCGCGCAGGTGGTCGAGGTGGTGGGGGCCATGCCGATGGCGCAGGCCTCGGGCTTGTCGGGCAGGATCAGCGCGACATCGGCCTGCCGCGCCAGCGTACTGCCTGCGACCCGCGTGATTGCGATCATCGGAATGTCGAAGCGGCGGGTGTATTGAATGAGATCGGACAGTTCGCGCGTCTCGCCGGAATTGGACAGCAGGATGCAGACATCGCCCACGGCCACCATGCCCAGATCGCCATGGCTCGCCTCGGCGGGATGCAGAAAGAGCGCGGGCGTGCCCGTCGAGGCGAGCGTCGCCGCGATCTTGCGCGCGATATGGCCCGACTTGCCCATGCCCGAGGTCACGACCCGGCCCCGCGCCGCCAGGATCAGCGCCACCGCGCGGGCAAAGCCGTCGGGCGGGCAATCGGCCATGGCCATGAGCGCCTCGGCCTCGGCACGCAGCACCCGCGCCGCGACGCCGCGTATCCTGTCTCGATCCATGCTGCATGTGCCCATCGGCCCGTCTCTCCGTCTTGTCGCCTTGCTCTGCCGCCCCTGCCTTAGCCGCAGATGCGCGCGCGGTCCAGAGCGCGGGGGCAGGGGCAGGGCAGGGCGGGATCATCCCGCGCAGTGGCGTGACCGCGTGACCGGCCGGGTGAGCCGAAAGGATGCGACAATGCCGGGCGGGGCGGCAATCACAAAGGGGCGGTCCGTGGCCGCCTTTTTCACTCAGCGTTTCCTGACGAACCCTGTCAGGATCACGATGCGCTGGCCCTCGACACGGCCCTCGATATGGGCCGGGTTGTCGGCCACGAGCGAGATGCCCCGCACCGCCGTGCCGCGTTTGGCGGTAAAGCCTGCACCTTTCACGGGCAGGTCCCTTGTCAGCACCACCGTGTCGCCCTGCACAAGCGGCACGCCGTTGCCGTCGCGGTGGCCGCTGTCGCGGGCCACGTTTTCGGCCCAGGCGCGGGTGTCGTCGTCAAGCCAGAGCTGATCGGCCAGATCGCGCGCCCAGCCGTGATCCGCGAGGCGCAGCAGCATCCGCGCGGCCAGGACCTGCGTGGCAGGATCCTCGGACCACATCGAAGACGCCAGACAGCGCCAATGGTCGGGGTCGGGTGTGCCGTCGATCTGCGCCGCGCAGGTCGCGCAAAGCGCCGCGCTGGCCCCGTCCGGGCCGCCGGGAACGGGATGGGCAACGAGGTCAATCTCGGCAGAGCAAAGTGCGCAGGGCATGGGAGGGGGTCCGGGGATGGTTGATGTTCCCCGCGCTATAGACCCGATGGGCGCGGGGGGAAAGGACACCAACGCCGCGCGTCGCCTGCCACGCTAGTTGTCCATCTTCAGCGCCGAGATGAACGCCTCCTGCGGGATGTCAACCTTGCCGAACTGGCGCATCTTCTTCTTGCCGGCCTTCTGCTTTTCCAACAGCTTCTTCTTGCGGGTGGCGTCGCCGCCGTAGCACTTCGCGGTCACGTCCTTGCGCATCGC
>DIUD01000042.1 GCA_002428225.1 Roseovarius sp. UBA6167
AGCGGGATATTGCGCTGGTCGCACATCGAAACAAACTGCGCCCCCTTGAGCGAACTGTCCGACAAAAGCGCGCCGTTATTGGCCAGGATGCCGACGCGATAGCCATGGATGCGCGCCGTGCCGCAGACCAGTGTTTCGCCCCAGCCGGGCTTGAACTCGCGGAATTCGCCCGCGTCGATCATGCGCAACAGAACCTCGCGCATGTCATAGGGCTGTTTGCGGTCGGCGCTGATGATGCCGGGCAATTCGGAGGGATCGTGCGCGGGCGGTTCGGGGGCCGTGTCGGGCCGCATTTCGCGCGACTGGCCAAGCTCGGCCACGATGTCGCGCATCAGCGCGAGCGCATGGTATTCGTCTTCGGCCAGGTGGTCGGACACGCCCGAGACGCGCGTGTGCATCTCGGCCCCGCCGAGCGTCTCGCCATCGACCTCCTCGTTGATCGCCACCTTGACGATCGAGGGGCCGCCCAGATGGATGCGGGCATTGCCGCGCACCATGATGACCTCGTCCGACAGGGCGGGAATATAGGCGCCGCCCGCCGTGCACCCGCCGAACACCGCCGAGATCTGCGGCAAGCCGCTGGCCGACATGTTGGTCTGGCGATAGAAGGAATTGCCGAAATGGCGGGCGTCGGGAAATACGCGGTCCTGTTCTGGCAGATAGGCGCCGCCGCAATCCACCAGATACAGGCAGGGCAGCCGGTTGTCCGCCGCGATTTCCTGCGCGCGGATGTGCTTTTTGACCGTCTCGTGGTAAAAAGAGCCGCCCTTCACCGTCGCATCATTGGCGATCAACATGCACGGCCGGTCGTGGACGATGCCGATGCCGGTCACGATCCCCGCGCCGGGCACTTCACCGCCATATTGCCCGTATGCCGCGAGCGACGACAGTTCCAGAAACGCGGTGCCCGGATCCACCAGCAGGTCGATGCGTTCGCGCACCAGCAGCTTGCCGCGCTTGCGGTGACGTTCCACCATGTCCGCGCGTCCGCCCGATGTGGCCTCGGCGATGCGCGCGCGCAGGGTGGCGATGCGCGCGCTCTGCGCGGCGTGGTTGCGCGCGAAAGTCTCTGATGCGGTCAGCACCGCCGTTTCAAGACGCGCCATGTGTCAGGTCTCCTGTTGTGCAAGTATTCCGTGGAGGAACACATCGGCATAGGTCTGCGCCAACGCATCGGCGCTGCCGCGATCGGGGTCGAACCATTCAAGCGTGGCATTCAGCGCGCCGATCAGCATCAGGCGCAGGCGGCGAATGTCGAGGCCGGCTTTCAGCGCGCCGGCATCCAGAAGCCGGGACAACAGGTTGTCCCATTCGGCCTCATAGGCGCGGCGGGTGGGCAGATTGGCATCCCGGACGGATTGCGGCACCTGTCCGAAAATGCGCACATTGGCCGAGGAATAATCGCTGACATCCAGAAGCGCGCGCAGGTGTGCCCCGATCGCGGCCCGCAGAAGGGCCTCGGCCCCGGCATTGGCGGGCTGTTCCTCGATTGCGCGGCGCATGTTTTCGTGAACGGCCAGGATACCTTCATCCAGAATGGCCGCCACGATTTCGTCCTTCGATCCGAAATGGTAATAGATGCTGCCCGCCTTGATCCCAGCCGCCCCGGCGATCTTGCGAAGGGATACGCCGCCGTAGCCGTGGTCGCGAAAAAGCCGCGCGGCGACATTCAGCACACCTTCGCGCCCCACCGCGCTGCGCGGCTTGTCGCGAGTCTCGTTCGCTACGATATCCGCCAAGGTGCTCTTTCCTGCACATAACATAACTAACATACGTTAGGCATGGCGACGCCCGCGAGTCAACCATTTCGAATCTGGCGGCCGTGATCCTTGCGCTTGCGCGAGATCACCCGGCGCACCCTCGGCCAGCGGGCCGATTCCGCCGCCAGTCCGGGATCGGGAAAATCCCCTCGCCAGCGCAGGGGCCCGCGCGACCATCGCTCACATTTGACATGGCGCGCCCGGCGGCAGGACGGATGGAGAAACCCCGTATCACGGCGCCTCCCGGAAGATGCCGAAGGCCTCGCGTGCCTCGCATATGATGTCCTCGATGATCGAGGCGGCCGGCTTGACCGAATGGACAAGCGCCGCACTTTGTCCTGCGGGAAGCACGCCGTTCTCGATATCGCCTTCGATGCGACCGAGGACGGATGCGGCCGTTCCGACCTCCTGCAACTGGTGCGGATAGGGCTTCAGCTTGTCCTCGTTTGCCGCCCAGTAGTCGGTGAACCTGTTGCGAAGCATTCGGACGGTCTTGCCGCTATGCCCCCGGCTGATGACTGTATCTTCGTCGGTTGCCGCAACCAGACGGGCCTTGTAGTTTTCATGGCCGCGCGCCTCGGTGGAGGCAATGAAACGGGTTCCCATCCAGACGCCCTGGGCCCCGAGGGCGAGCGCGGCAAGCAGTCCCCGGCCATCGGCCAGTCCGCCGCCCGCAATCACCGGAACCTTCACCGCAGCGGTAATCGCGGGAACAAGCGATATTGTGCCAACCCGACCGACATGACCGCCACCTTCATGACCGGATGCGATAAGGAAATCGACCCCGTCGTTCGCAAGCCTGAGCGCATGCCGTACGGTGCCCACCACCGACCCGACGAGAATGCCCGTCTCGCGGCATTCCGAAATGACGTCGAGCGGGTTGCCGAGGCCCGAGATCAGGATGGGCACACGCTCGTCGATCGCCACCGCGATCTGATCTTCAACCTGCCGCGTATAGCGTCTGGAATCCTCGTCTTCCCCCGTTACCTTTGCGAACAGGATGTCAACTCCGAACGGTCGATCGGTGATATCGCGGACGATGCGTATTTCCCGCCGAAGCTCATCTCCGGTGAGATAGCCGCTTCCGATCACGCCAATCCCGCCGGCCGAAGATACCGCTCCCGCGAGGCGCCCGTAGGCAACCTGGCCCATGCCAGCCTGCATTATCGGGTATTCAACGCCCAGCCGTTCGCATAAGAACGTCCTCTTGAGAACCTGATCGAGTTTCAACTGTGCCTCCCTCGTTCACTGCCCATCGGGTTCGATCTGGCCATGGACGCTTTCGGGTGACACGGCCTGATCGCGCGGCGCGGTTTGCCGCGACGCTTTCGGCGAATGTGGCACCCGCGATAACCAAAGGCAACCGGTTCGCGCCTTTCGCGCACTGCCACGTTCCGGACACCATTTGAAACTTCACGGCCTGTTAAGGGATCATCGGTCAACTATCGTCAAATCATGGCTCGAACCGGCGACAAGGTGGCGAAGTGCGATTCTCGACAAACATGAGACGGGATGAGAAACCCACAGGCGATCATCGGCTCGGCGTCCTTGTCGTCGATGACAGCAAGGCACAGAGGTATCTCCTTGGCAGCTATCTGAGGCAATGGGGTTTTGTTGTGGAAGAGGCGGCAAATGCCGGCGAGGCTCTGGCGCGCTGCACCGCAACCTTTCCTGATATCGTGATAAGCGATTGGGTCATGCCGGGATTGAGCGGGCCGCAATTCTGTCGCGCGTTCCGTGACATGGCGCGGGTCAATTACGGATATTTCATTCTTCTGACCTCCAAGAGCGACAAGGACGATGTCGCCCAGGGCCTCGATTCCGGCGCCGATGACTTTCTGACCAAGCCGGTAGATGCGGTTGAGTTGCGCGCGCGGCTGGCGGCCGGCCGGCGCATCCTCGACATGGAACGCGAGCTGACGGCGAAAAACAGGCTGATCAAGAGCACGCTGGACGAACTGCAGGCGCTCTATGATTCGCTCGACAGCGATCTCATCGAGGCGAGAAAACTGCAGCAATCGCTGCTCAGCGAACGCTATCGTGATTATGGCGCAGCGCAACTGTCTCTCGCGCTTCACCCGGCGGGGCATGTCGGGGGCGATCTGGTAGGGAGTTTTCCGATTTGCGCCGGGCGCATAGGTCTTTACGGGATCGATGTCTCCGGTCACGGGGTCAGTTCGGCGCTCGTGACTGCCCGCGTCGCAAGCTATCTGTCTGCGACGGTGCCCGAGCAGAACCTCGCCCTTCGGCAGGTTGGCCCCGGCCGGTTCGAGGGGCGCGCCCCGGCCGAGACGCTCGCGCGCCTCAATCACATCATAATGTCAGATCTCGATACCGATCACTATTTCACGATTGCGCTGGCGGATGTGGATCTTGTCGGTGGGAGCGTCCGTCTTGCGCAGGCGGGTCATCCTCACCCGGCGATCCAGCGCGCCGACGGGACGGTCGAGTTTGTCGGCCGTGGCGGCCTTCCGGTCGGGCTGATCGCGGATGCCGAATTTGATCAGGTGAGCTTTGCCCTGGCCCCCGGTGACCGCCTCTTGATCTATTCTGACGGGCTTACGGAGTGCGCCTCTCCGGGTGGCACGATGCTTGATGAGCGCGGGCTGGCGCGGCTGATGGGCGATCTGCGGCAGATCCGTGGCCCGGCCTTCCTCGAATCGTTGATGTGGAAACTTGCCGATCATGCGCAGGACCAAATTCTTGCGGATGACGTCTCGGCGCTTCTTCTGGAATTCAGGGATTGAGCGGGGGCCTCAATCCCTGCCCTTTTGCAAACCGACGATCAGGCGTCCGGGCCCGAGTCCTTGATCTGTGCAAGCATCCTCGCGGCGGCGACCGTGGGCGTGATCTCGCCGTTCGTCACCAGCCCGGCGAATTTCGCCGTCTCGGCGCGCATGGCGGGGGTCTCGAGCCGCGCGAGCAGGCCCTGTTTGACCTCCTCGATGAACCAGCTTTGCGCCTGCGCCGCGCGGCGGGCGGCGAAATGCCCCTCGCGGCGGCGCCAGTCAATGAGGGCGCGCATTTCTTCCCAGGCCCCTGCCAGCCCGTCCCTGGTCATCGCCGAAACGGTCATCGCCTTGGGAAAGCCCGGCGGATCCTGAGGGCGCTTGCGCAGAAGCCGCAATGCGCCCGCGTAATCCGCGCACGTTCGCATCGCTGCGGGCTTCAGGTCGCCATCGGCCTTGTTCACAAGGACGAGATCGGCAATTTCCATGATCCCGCGCTTGACGCCCTGCAATTCGTCGCCGCCCGCGGGCGCAAGCAGCAACACGAAGATGTCCGACATCTCCGCCACCACGGTCTCGGACTGGCCGACGCCCACGGTCTCGATCAGCACCACGTCGAATCCCGCCGCCTCGCACAGCATCACCGCTTCGCGCGTGCGCCGCGCCACGCCGCCCAGATGCGTCCGGCTGGGCGAGGGGCGGATAAAGGCGTTCGGGTCGCGCGAGAGCCGCTCCATCCGCGTCTTGTCGCCGAGGATCGAGCCGCCCGAGCGCGCCGAGGAGGGATCGACGGCAAGCACCGCCACCTTGAGCCCCTGCCCCGTCAGCATCAGCCCGAACGCCTCGATGAAGGTGGATTTGCCCACGCCCGGCGTGCCCGAAAGGCCGATACGGATCGCCTCGCGCCCCGCGCGACTGACCCGTTCCAGAAGGCGCACGGCCTCTTCGCGGTGGTCAGGGCGCGCGCTCTCGATCAAGGTGATGGCGCGGGCCAGCGCGCGGCGGTCGCCGTTCAGGATTTGCTCGCTCAGATCGGTTTCGGTCATCATCGGGCCGCCTGTTTCGTGATGCGGGGCCTTCTTGCCTTGGGGGGCGGCGCGTGTCCAGAGCGCGGGACGCGAATTTGCCGGACGGGGAAGGCGGGGCGCGCGCATGGCGCTCTGGCAAAATTCGCGCGCGTATTCGATAAGCGGGGGATGAGCCTGCGCCTGCCCATCCATGATGCGATCCCCGATCTGCTTGCGGCGCTGCGCGCGCGCGGGCGCGCGGTCCTGCAGGCCCCGCCGGGCGCGGGCAAGACAACGGTGGTGCCGCTGGAGATGCTGCGCGCGGGGCTGGTTGCGGGGCGCATCGTGATGCTCGAGCCGCGCCGCCTGGCGGCGCGCGCCGCCGCCGAGCGGATGGCCGAGAGCCTTGGCGAGACGGTGGGCGAGACGGTGGGCTACCGCATCCGGGGCGAGGCGCGCATATCGGGCGCCACGCGCATCGAGGTGGTGACTGAGGGGATCCTCACCCGCATGGTGCAGGGTGCGCCCGATCTGCCCGGCGTCGGCGCGGTGATCTTCGACGAGTTTCACGAGCGTTCCCTCAATGCCGATCTCGGCCTCGCGCTGTGCCTGGAGGTGGCGGGCGCGCTGCGCGAGGATCTGATGCTGCTGGCCATGTCGGCCACGCTCGACGCCGAACTGGTCGCAGAACTGATGGGCGACGTGCCGGTGATCACCTCCGAGGGGCGCGCATTTCCGGTGGCGATCCGCTGGCTGGAGCGGCCCTTGGGCAGGGGTGCGCCGCTGGCGCAGGCTGCTGCGGATCAGGTGGTGCAGGCCGTGGCCGAGACGCAGGGCGGCGTGCTCGTGTTCCTGCCGGGCGAGGGCGAAATCCGCCGCGCCGAGGCGCTCTTGCGGGGGCGGCTGCCGCCCGGATGTCATATCCGGCCGCTCTTTGGCGCGATGGCTTTCGCCGCGCAGCGCGCCGCCATCGCCCCCGAGCCGTCGGGCCGCAAGGTCGTGCTCGCCACCGCGATCGCCGAGACCTCGCTCACCATCGAGGATATCCGCGTGGTGGTCGATGCGGGCCGCGCGCGGCGCGCGCGCTTCGATCCCGGTTCGGGCATGGCGCGGCTGGTGACCGAGCGGGTGACGCGCGCCGAGGCCACGCAGCGGGCGGGGCGCGCAGGAAGGGTGGCCGAGGGGGTCTGTTACCGGCTCTGGACGCGCGGCGAGGAGGGCGCGCTGGCCCCCTTCCCTCCCGCAGAGATCGCGGCGGCGGACCTTGCGGGCCTCGCGCTCGAACTGGCGCTCTGGGGGGCGGCGCCCGAGGCGCTGCCATTCCTCACCCCGCCCAATCCGGGCAGCTATTCGGAGGCGCGCGCGCTGCTCTGCGATCTCGGCGCGCTCGACGCGCGGGGTGCCATTACCGCGCATGGCCGCACCCTTGCCGCGCTGCCGCTTCATCCTCGTCTCGCGCATATGCTGAGCGTGGCGGGGCCGGAGGCCGCCGATCTGGCCGCCCTTCTGGCCGAGCGCGACCCGCTGCCGCGCGCGGCCCCCGTGGACCTGATGCTGCGGCTCGGGGCGATCCGCGATCCGCGCGGCTTTGCCGATCGCCACCCCTGGGCACCGCATCGCGCCACGGTCGAGCGCATCCGCGCCGAGGCCAGGCGGCTGCGCGCGCAGGCGCGCGGCGGTGGCGGGCTGAGTGCCGCCGAGATGGCCGCGCTCGCCTACCCGGACCGGATCGGGCTGCGGCGCAAGGGCGCCGCGCCGCGCTATGTGCTTTCGGGCGGCAAGGGCGCGGTCATGCCCGAGGGCGACCCGCTGGCGGGCGCGCGGCTGATCGTGGCCACCGACCTTGACGGCGACCCGCGCGAGGCGCGTATCCGGCAGGCCGTGGCCATATCCGAGGCCGAGGTCCGGGCGCTTTATGCCGACCGCATCGGCTGGCACGATGTCTGCGCCTGGGACCGGCGCATGCGCCGCGTGGTGGCGCGGCGGCAGGAGCGGCTTGGCGCGCTGGTGCTCGACGACCGGACCTGGCCCGACGCCGCCCCCGAGACGGTGGTGCGCGCCATGCTCGACGGTGTGCGCGACCTGGGCCTTGTCTGGAGCGATGCCGCGCGGCGGCTGGCGGCGCGCGTGGCGCTTTTGCGCGCGCGCGACCCGTCCCTGCCCGACATGGGAGAGGCGGCGCTGATGGCGGGGCTGGAGGATTGGCTCTTGCCGCATCTGGGTGGCGTGACAACCGCCGCGGACTGGCGCGGCCTTGACATCGCCCCGGCACTCGAGGCGATGCTGACATGGGATCAGTGCCAGGCGCTCGACCGTGCCGTGCCGGGCCAGTTCACCACCCCCCTCGGGCGGCGCATCCCCATCGACTATTCCGGCGAGGCCCCCGCGATCACGCTCCGTCTGCAAGAGATGTTCGGCCAGACCACCCATCCGACCGTGGCGGGCGCGCCCTTGCGCATCACGCTTCTGTCACCGGCAGGCCGACCCTTGCAGACGACGATGGACCTGCCCGGCTTCTGGGCCACCTCCTATAAGGAGGTGCGCAAGGAGATGCGCGGGCGCTATCCCCGTCACCCCTGGCCCGAGGACCCGACCGAGGCTGACCCGACCTTGCGCGTCAAACCCCGCAACACTTGGTGATTTGCATAACCTGACTTTTGCAACTATCTTTTAAAGCCAATGAATAAACGCCTCAATCCACCCGAGCAGGGTTCCTGATGGTTCAGATGACTTCCCTTTCCGCGCGTGCCGGCGTCGCGGCTGCCTACCCGCCCGACATGCAGGTCGCGGCGCTGTGCTGGCGCAAGTTCGGGGACAGGAAAGAGGTGCTGCTCATCACCAGCCGCGACACCGGGCGCTGGATCGTGCCCAAGGGCTGGCCCATCGAGGGGCTCACGCCCGCGCAATCGGCGCTGCGCGAGGCGTGGGAAGAGGCGGGCGTGCGCGCCGATGCCGACAAGGCGCGGCCCTGCGGGCAGTTCCGCTATGAGAAGATCCTCAAGGACGACAGCGGTGTGCTGCTCACGGTGCTGCTCTACAAGGTGCGGCTGCGCGCGGGCGATCTCGCCGACAGCTTCCCCGAGGAAGGCCAGCGCGAACGCCTCTGGGTGGCGGCGAAAAAGGCTGCGCAGATGGTGGAAGAGGCCGAGTTGCAGAAGATCCTGCGCACCGTCTGACCCGGCTCAGAGCGGGACAAGCGCCCAGTAATCGAGATCGAGCAGGACATGGGGCAGGTATTTGCCGTCCTCGCCCTTCAGGGTGAACGGCGCACCGCCCTTCGTTGCCACCAGCCGCAGCCGCAGCGCGCCCACCCCGGGCGCGGGCGTCTCGGCGCGCTCGATCACCTCGGACCAGGCGCGCACCGTATCGCCCGCGAAACACGGGTTGGCGTGGCTGCCTGCATTGATCGCCACGATCATCTGCGCATTGGCCAGCCCGTTGAACGACAGCGCGCGCGCCATCGAGATCACGTGCCCGCCATAGATGAGCCGCTTGCCATCCTCGCGCAGGCTCGCGTCGAAATGGGTCTTGGCGGTGTTCTGCCACAGGCGCGTGGCGAGCATGTGCTCGGCCTCCTCGATGGTCACGCCGTCCACATGGTCGATCTGCTCGCCGACATCGTAATCACCCCAGCGATGCGGCTCTCCGGCGCGGGTGAAATCGTAGCGCGTGAAATCGAGCCCCTCGGGCACAACCAGATCGCCCGCCGCCACCGCCGGCGCCAGCGCAGGCACCACCGGCGCGGGCGCAGGGGCGGATTGATCGCGCTTGCGCACCATCACCCAGCGGACGAACGTCATCACCGTCTCGCCATGCTGGTTCGTGCCCGAGGTGCGCACATAGACCACCCCGGTCTTGCCCGAGGAGTTCTCCTTGAGGCCGATCACCTCGGATTGCGAGCTGAGCGTGTCACCCGGCCAGACCGGTTGCAGCCAGCGCGCCTCGGCATAGCCGAGATTGGCCACGGCATTGAGCGAGATGTCGGGCACCGACTTGCCGAACACGATGTGGAACGCCGCCAGATCGTCGAGCGGGCTGGCGCGCAGGCCGGAGGCGCGGGCAAACTCGTCCGAGGAATGGAGCGCGTGGCGGGCGGGGTAAAGCGCGTGATAAAGCGCGCGCTCGCCCCCCGAGACGGTGCGCGGCACAGCATGGGCAATCACCTCGCCCAAGGCGTAATCCTCGAAGAAGCGGCCCGGATTGGTCTTGGCCATGTTCACTGCTCTCCCAGCCTGATTTCGGGGGAATAGGTGCCGGGCACCTCCTTGATGACCGCCTGACCGCAGCGCATCACGCCATTGGCCGCGTCAAAGGCATAGGTGGGGCCGCCATGCAGCACCCAGCCCTTGTTGAGCGCGGCCGTGACCTTGTGACAGAAGGCCGAGGTGTCGTCGGCGGTGAGGAACCGATAGAGATGCATGAGGCTATCCCGGAAACGGCCAGACGCCCAGCCAGTTGTGAACAAAGGTCATGGCGAAGAACAGCACCAGCGTGATGATTACCAGCAGGATGTCGCGCCTGGCCTCGCCCGGCTGCGGGCGGTCCCATTCCTCGGCCATGTTGATGACCACCACCTCCAGCACCGCCCAGCCAAGCAACCCGCCAAACAGGATGAGCGAGGCCAGATCGCCATTGACCAGCAGGTGCGCCACCGCCCAGACCTTGACGGCGGTCAGTTGCGGATGGCGGATCGCGCCGCGCAGCCGCCCCTTGGTGGCGCTCATGCCATAAAGGAACACCGCGCCCAGCATCATCAGGTTGTTGACGTGCACCGTCCAGGCCGGCGGTGCCCAGACATGGATGAAAACTGCCTGCCGGTAGCCGACCACCATGAGGATCAGCCCGGCGACCACGCCGAGCGCCACAAGGCCCTTGCCCGCATTGCCCATCCTCGTGCGCAGATCCGGCGCCACGCGCTTGAAGAGGTGTGCCACGCTCCACAGGATCAGTCCCGCGATGAGATAGGCCATAGGTTGTTACTCCGCTGCCAGATCGCGTATCGCCCGGGCCTGGGCAAGGATGCGCTGCGCCGTCACCACATGCAGGTTCTCGACGATCTGCCCGTCCACGACCGCGATCCCCTGACCCGAGGCCCGGCTTTCTTCATACGCGGAAATCTGGCGTTCGGCCAGTTCGATTTCCGCCTCGGTGGGGGCGAAGGCGGTATTGGCGATGTCGATCTGCGCGGGATGGATCAGCGTCTTGCCGTCGAACCCCAGATCGCGCCCCTGTTCGCATTCCACGCGCAGCCCGTCCTCGTCCTTGAAGCGGTTATAGACTCCGTCCACCGCGACGATCCGCGCCGCCCGCGCCGCCAGAACGATGTTCTGGAGCGCAAGCATCAGCGGCAGCCGGTCCGCTCGTGCGCGCGTGCGCAGATCCTTGGCCAGATCATTCGTGCCCGCGACCAGCCCCGCCACACGCGGATGGGCGGCGATCTCGCGCGCGTTGAAGATCGAGAGCGGCGTTTCCATCATCGTCCAGACCGCGAGATCGGGGCCGATGATATCGGTCAGCGTGTCGATATCGGACGGCGCGTTGACCTTGGGCAGAAGGATCGCATCGGCCCCCGCATCGGCAAACGCGCGTGCATCCTGCAGCCCCCATTCGGTCGAGAGCGCGTTGATCCGCACGATCCTGGCGCGCCTGCCATAGCCGCCCGCATCGAGCGCCGCGCGCAGCGTGGCGCGCGCCTCGGCCTTGGCATCGGGGGCGACGGCGTCCTCCAGGTCGAAGATGATCGCATCGGCGGGCAGGCTGCGCGCCTTGTCAAGCGCGCGCTCTTTTGATCCGGGGATATAGAGCACGGAACGATAGGGTTGGGTGGCGGCCATTGTCAGCCCTCATGTCTGGGAAAGATTCTTGCGCAGGGATGCCACTTTTTGGCGGAAACGTTCAAGTGGTTTCTGCCGCGATGCAGCGTCCCCGCGATGCGACGGCGCCCCGACCCGGATCGACCCCGAAGCCCGACCGAGCCGCCTCGGGCCCACCCCTCAGGTGGAACGGTAGAGTAACCGTTCCGCGGTCGAGAAGCCTTCGCGGTCGTCAGGGGATCGCGATGCCCGCTCCTTGAGGGGGTCGCATGGCGATTGACGCTTCCAGGGCTCCCTGGCAGGACGCCCTGGGCGTCATTTGGAAAATTCCTCTCGGATCGCAGCCGAGGACGCCCCCAGCGCCGGCACGTCCCCCACCGACAGGGTTTCGCCCTTCACAAGCAGCGGTGGCGCCACGATGCTGACCGGGCCGCGCTCGGTTGACAGGTCGGTGCGGCGCAGGGCGGTATGCGCAGGCATGTCGGAAATTTCGTTTATGAATCCATAGGCGATGATGGCCTGACGCAGGCGTGCCACGACCGTGTCGCGGTCGAGATGGCTGAACACCTCTTCGATAACCTTGTTCAGTGCCTCGCGGTGTTGGCTGCGCGCCGGATTGTCATGGTAGTCCGGGTGATCTTTCAGTTCGGGTTTTTCCAGAACGATTTCGCACAGGCGGGCCCATTCGCGCTGGTTCTGGACCGCCAGCACGACGCGCGAACCGTCCCCGATGGCAAAAGCGCCGTAGGGCGCGATCAGCCCGTGGCTGAAACCGGTGCGCGGAGTGACCTTGCCGGACAGCTCGTAGCTGGCGATATAGATCGCCACCCAGTCGGTCATCGACCCGAAGAGCGACACCGACAGGCCCGCGCCCTTGCCGGTGTTGGCGCGCGCCAGCAGCGCCCTGAGGATGCCGGCATAGGCATTGGTGGCGCAGGCGAGATCGCAGACCGACGCACCGCAACGCCCCGGCGCGTCGGGCTCTCCGCTGATCGCGGCAAGTCCGCTCTCGGCCTGGACCAGCATGTCATAGGCACGCATTTCGGCATAGTCGCCGCTGTCGCCATAGCCGGTGATGTCGCAGGTGATCAGGCGCGGATTGCGGGCCCGCAATTGCTCGGAGCCAAAGCCGGCGCGGGCCGCAGCACCGGGGGCGAGGTTCTGAACGAACACATCGGCGCGATCGAGGATACGATGCAACAAGGCCGCATCCTCGGGGTTCTTGATATCCAGCTCTATCGATTCCTTGCCCCGGTTAAGCCAGGAAAAGAAGATGCTGGCCCCCTTGAGGTGATCGTCATAGGCCCGGGCGAAATCGCCGCCGGGGCGTTCGATCTTGATGACGCGGGCGCCGGCCTCGGCCAGTTGGGTCGCGCAGTAAGGCGCGGCCACAGCCTGGCCCATCTCGACCACCAGGACACCTTCGAGGGCTTTGCTGAGCATGGATCTTCGTCTTTCTCTTGTTTCTGTTCTCTGCCCGTTCCGGCCGCCTGTTCGTCGGCCCGGGCCGTGTCGGGACTGCTACGACGGGGGTGGCACCGCCACGGCACCGTGACCGCGTTGCCATACAATACCCGACGTGCTAAACTTGACGCGCTAACAGGTTCGGGACGTTTCATCAAACTGTCAAGCACTTCCTCATGATCCTGCGCAGAGGCATTCTACCCCTACGCCAGAGAGAGAGAGACAAAGAAATGGCCGCATCCCTGACCCGTGACTTGGGCGCCTTCATCTCCGGCTTGCGTTTCGAAGACATCCCCGCAAAGGCATTCGAGGTCGTCAGGACCGGCACTATCGACGCGATCGGCACGATGATCGCGGGGCGATCCGAACCGGTGATCGACATCCTGATGCAGGGCTTTCGACTGCCTGCCGAGCCTGCCGAGGCACGATTGTTCCTCAGCGAAGAGCGGGTATCCGCCCAGTTGGCGGCCCTGCTCAACGGGACCGCGATGCATGTCCTCGATTACGATGACGTGGCGCTGCCGCTGGGGGGGCATCCCTCTACGGTGCTGGTGCCGGCAATCCTGGCGCAGGCCGATGTGATGGGCAATGCCTCGGGCCGGGATCTGCTGCGTGCCTATGTCGTGGGCTACGAGGTCTGGGCCGAGATCGCGCAGCGCGAGCGCAGCGCGCATCATCTCAAGGGCTGGCATCCGACGTCGGTTCTGGGGGTGGTCGGCGCGGCGGCGGCCTGTGCCGCCCTGCGCGGGCTTGACGCCGGTGCCGCCGCCCACGCGATCGGCATCGCCTCATCCGAGGCCAGTGGGCTGGCGGCCAATTTCGGCTCGATGACCAAGAGCTTTCACGCCGGGCGCGCGGCACAGTCGGGTATGATGGCGGCGCGGTTGGCGGCAGCGGGGATGACGGCTGCGCCGGATGTGCTGGAGCATCCGCGCGGCCTGTTATACGCAATATCGCCCGAGGGAAATGTCGATCTGGAGACGCCGGCGGACAGGCTGGGCCGCGACTGGCAGATATTGCGTCACCGCGTCGGCATAAAGAAATACCCGCTTTGCTACGCGGTTCACCGGGCCGAAGATGCGTTGCTTGATCTGATCCGTGAAACCGGAGTCAGGGCGCGAGATGTGAGCGCGATCCGGGTCGAGATAGGCGCCACCCAGGCCGCGATCCTGCGCAACGCCCGGCCCCGGACCGGACTGGAGGCCAAGTTCTCGATCCAGTTCGCGATGGCTTGCGGGCTGGTCGCCGGGCGCGCCGGGCTTTCGGAACTCACCGACGAATTCGTCCAGCGCGACGAGGTGCAGCGGCTGATCCGGGCGACAACGGTCGAGGAAACGCACGAGGTATCGTCGCCCAACGACGTGTTCTCTCCGTTCGACCGGGTGACGCTGACGCTGGCGGACGGCACCGAGTTGCAAAGCGCGCCGGTCGAGAGGGCGCGCGGGGACGCCGACCTGCCCCTCAGCCGCGAGGAGTTATGGACCAAGTTCGAGGATTGCCTGGCCCAGGGCGGTGTCGGCGGAAGCCGCGCGCGCGCCGTGTTTGACGCGCTCGACACGCTGGAGGCGCTTCCCGATGTCGCCGATCTACCTTCGCTGGGGCCGGAATTGCGGAGGCAGGCGGCTGATAGCAGACGCACAGTGCCGGCAAGTCGGTAAGCAATGCATGGCTGTCCCGTCCCGGCAGAGAATCGACGGCGTCGCGAAGCCGCGATGACATATTGCCTTCTGGGCATCACCGGCTTTCGCGTGTTTCTCCTGCGGCTTTGCGGATGCTGTTGCCGCTCTTCATTGAAAACACGCTGGAATTTTCAGATTCCTGCTGTCAGCAAATCATCGAGTGTGCGTTGTGAATTCTTGTCTTGATAGATTTTCTAACGTGCGTTAGATTGCCCCAAAACAAGACCTCAACAGGGATGGGAGGGAGCGTCGTGAACAAGACGCAATTCGGCTCTTCGAGAGAAGAGCTGTCATCGCGCGCAACTGTGTATGCGGACAATTTGTTTGCGGGAAAAACCGTCGTTGTTACCGGTGCCGGTGGCGGCCTGGGTCTGGCTATCGCGACCTTGTTCGCCAGGCTGGGTGCCAACCTTGCGATCAACGGGCGCAATGAGGAAAAGCTGGCCTCGGCAAGGGACTTCCTTAGCGGCTTTGGCGGCAAGGTGCTCGCGACCCCGATGACGATCCGTGATCCCGAGCAGGTCAATGATTTTGTCGCCGAGGTGAACCGGACGTACGGGTCGATCGACGTTCTGGTGAACAATGCGGGCGGGCAGTTTCCGCAGGCCGCGCTGGATTTTTCCGTCAAGGGCTGGAACGCGGTCATCGACACCAATCTCAACGGCACATGGTATATGATGCAGTCCGCCGCGCGGCACTGGGTGGCGCACAAGCAGCCTGGTTCGATCGTGAATATTGTTGCGGTTATCTCGCGGGGCCTGCCGGGGATCGCGCATACATGCGCGGCGCGCGCGGGGGTGATATATCTGTCGAAATCGGTCGCGGTGGAATGGGCTCCCAACAACATCCGTGTGAACTGCGTGGCGCCGGGCTGCTGTGAGAGCAACGGATTTTACAATTATCCCGAAGACGGCGCGGCCACCTTTGAGGAATCCAATCCGATGCGCCGTGCCGGGGATGAATGGGATGTAGCCGAGGGTGTTGTCTATATGGCGGCGGATTCGGGAAAGTTCCTGACCGGCGAAGTTCTCAATGTCGATGGTGGTCAGCAGATGTGGGGTGATCCATGGCCGACAGGCAGACCGGACTATTTCAGAATTTCCTGAGGCGCAGGGTGAACAGGGGAGGGGAAGCAGCTACTCAATGACGACAAAAAGCAAACCAACAGACGGTTATTCCGGTGACCGGCCGATACTGGAATGTGTCGGAATCGAGCGCCGTTTCGGCGGCATCGTCGCCGTGACGGGTGTGGATATTGTCATTCGCCCAGGTGAGATTTTCGGTCTCGTCGGCCCGAATGGCAGCGGCAAGACCACGCTCACCAATGCGATCACCGGGTTTTATCCGCCAAACACGGGGACGGTCAGGCTGGCCGGCCAGGACATCACTGGCGCCGCGCCCCACAAGGTTGCCATGCTCGGGGTCGCCCGCACGTTCCAGAACCTCGCCCTGTTCAACGGGATGAGCGTTCTCGACAACATCCTGCTCGGGCGGCACATCCACATGAATCCGGGCGTTCTGCGCACGGCGCTCTACTGGTGGGCCGCGCGGCGCGAAGAAATCGAGAACCGCAAGATCGTCGAGGAAGTCATCGAATTCCTTCAGCTGGAAAGCATCCGGCACGAGCTGGTCGATGGTCTTCCGATCGGGCTGAAAAAGCGGGTCGAACTGGCGCGCGCACTGGTGGCAGAGCCAAAAATGCTGATCCTCGACGAGCCGATGGCCGGCATGAACCAGGAAGAAAAGGGGTATATGTCCCGCTTCATCCTGGACGCGCGGGCGGAACGCGGCGTCAGCGTGTTGCTGATCGAGCACCATATGGATGTCATCATCGGCATTTGTGACCGGATGCTTGCGTTGAACTATGGCGAAATGATCGCCAGCGGCATTCCACGGGAAGTCGTCAAGGATCCTCGGGTCATCGAGGCATATATCGGAGGGTCGCATGGCTGACGGAACGATAACCAATTCTTCCGGTGGTGATACGATCGGCGCATTGCTTGCCCGCAACGCGTCACGCCACGGATCGGAGATCGCGCTTCGCGAAAAGGCGCGCGGCATCTGGAAGGAAACCACCTGGGCTGAATATACCGAAGAGGTTCTCGAGGCCGCCGCCGGTCTTGAAAAGCTCGGTGTCGGGCCGGGCAAGGCCGTGCTTATCCTGGGCGACAACCGCGCCCGGCTCTATGCCGGCATGCTCGCGGTCGCGCTGCTCGGGGGTTACGCGATGCCGGCCTATCCGGGCGCGACGATCGAAGAGCTTAAGCACTTCCTCGGCGAGGTCGAAATTGTCGCGGCGATTGCAGAAGACCAGGAGCAAGTGGACAAGATCCTGGAGCTGAAGGAAGCAGGATCCGGGGGCATCGCCCACATCATCTATGACGAGGAGCGCGGTCTTGGGTTCTATAAGGTCGATGGCCTCATGTCCTGGGAGCATTTGATCGAAGTCGGTCGGCACGACCTCAACGAGGATCCGCGTCGGCGCGAAGGCTTCCTGCATCGGACCGGGCCCGAAGATCCGGCGATTTTCATGCACTCGTCTGGGACGACCGGCCAGCCGAAGGGGATCGTTCTGAGCCAGAAGAATGTTATCGCAGCTGTGCGCAACGGTCATGCCGCAGGGGTCTTCGATGAATGCGAAGAAGTCCTTGCCTATCTGCCGATGGCCTGGGTGGGTGATTATGCCATCACCGTCGCGGCGGCGCTTTCGCTGCGGTTCACCGTGAACGTGCCCGAACGGCAGGAAACGGTCATTCGGGACATGCGCGAAATCGCGCCAACCTTCTACCTGGCGGCACCCAGAAGCTGGGATCAGATGCTGACGACGATCCAGGTCGGAATGGAAAATTCGACCCGGTTCAAGAAGTGGATTTATCACTTCTTCATGGATCGGGCCATCGCCGCCGAAACACGCAAGTTGAACGGTAAGGGCGGCGGTTTGTTGGAGCCATTGGGCCGACTGCTGGGCGAGGCCCTCGTCTTCGGTCCGATCAAGGACCAGTTCGGCATGAGTCGCCTGAAGAATGCGTTCACCGGCGGCGAGGCGATCGGCGAGGACACATTCGTGTTTTATCGCGCCCTCGGGATCAAGCTGCGCCAGTTCTACGGGCAGACCGAGATCAGCGCGATCAGCGCAATGCAGTCGCCGAACGAGGTGCGCCTTCATACCGTTGGCAAGCCCGCGCCGGGTGTCGAGGTGAAGATCGACGAGAGCGGCGAGATCCTGTTGCGCTCCGACAGCGTTTTCAGCGGCTATTTCAACAAACCGGAAGCGAGCGCCGAGGCCCTCGAGGGCGGTTGGCTGCATACGGGCGACGCCGGCTATCTGGAGGATAACGGTCACCTCGTTGTTCTGGGGCGTGTTTCCGAGGTCATGCACACGGCAAGCGGTGAGCGCTATGTGCCCAACTATATCGAGAACCGGCTGAAATTCAGTCCATACATCAAGGACGCCGCCGTGATCGGCGCCGGTCTGGACGAACTGACAGCGATGGTCTGCGTGGATTTCGAGGCGGTGGGTCACTGGGCCGAGGTGCATGGTGTTCCATATGTGTCCTATTCCGATCTGTCGCAGCGCGACGAGGTGGCCGAACTTCTGCGCGAGGCGTTCCAACGGGTGAACAAGGTCATCCCCGAGGGACTGCGCATGAAGCGTTTCGTCAGCCTTCCCAAGGAGTTCGACCCGGACGATGGAGAAATCACCCGGACAAGGAAACTGCGCCGGAAGGTCGTGCAGGAGCGCTATGCTGACGTCATCGCGGCACTCTACGACGGCTCGAAAGAGATTCATGTAAGCGTGCAGGTGACTTACGAGAACGGGGAAACAGGGAAGGTCGAAAGAACCCTTCCCATCAGGGAGGTATAAATGGATTGGGTCTTTCTGGCAGAGCTTGCCCTCAACGGGGCCTTGACGGGCCTGCTCTATTCGTTGTTCGCGATCGGTCTCGTGCTGATTTACAAGGCATCATCGGTGCCAAATCTGGCGCAGGCTGCCCTGACGATGCTCGGGGCCTATGTGGTTCTCGCGCTCTCGCGCGATGTGGGTCTGCCGTTGTGGCTGGCCATCATGCTCGCGGCCGTCATCATGTTCGGTTTGGGTTTCGGGATCGAGCGTGTTGCGCTGCGGCGTCTTGCCGGGCGCCCGATCATCATGATCCTGATGATGACACTTGGTCTCGACATTTTTCTGCGGGGCACGACGCTGGCGATCTGGGGCGGAACGTCCCGCTCGATCGAGCTGGGGGTCAGCTATGAACCGCTCTTTGTGGGCGACATGTTCATTAGTCGGATCAACCTTGTCGGCGCCGGGGTCGCGGTCGTGCTTTTTGTTGCCTTCATGCTGTTCTTCCGGACCCGGACCGGGATCAAGCTGCGCGCGATCGCAGATGATTACATGGCGTCATGGTCGGTCGGCATATCGGTCGAGCGCGGCGTAGGGCTGTCCTGGGCGCTGGCGTCGGTGGTCGCCCTTGCCGCAGGCGTCATCTGGGGCGAGATTCAGGGCGTCGATCAGGCCCTGTCGCTACTGCTGCTCAAGGGGCTGACAGTGGCGGTTCTCGGTGGTCTCGACAGTATTCTCGGCGCGGTGGTCGCGGGCATCATTCTCGGCATTATTGAGAATGTCGGTGCCGACTTCCTCGATCCGCTCGTCGGAGGCGGGAGCCGCGAGCTCATCGTCGCTGCGGTCCTTATCCTGACGGTCATGATCCGTCCGCACGGTTTGTTCGGCCGTCACGATATTGAAAGGGTATAAGCGATGTTCTATCGACTTTCGGGTGTTTACCACACCAGTTACGCGTCAGACAGCCGAATCTTCAAGGTTCCGGCGGACCGGAACCTTGCGGTGTTCTTCCTTCTGTTCGGATTGGCGGCGCCATTTATAGTCCCCTCGATTTATTTGAACAGCTACATGCTGCCTTGGTTAATCTGGACGGCGGCGGCGTTGGGGCTGAACCTGGTGACAGGGTGGGCCGGCCAGCTTCATCTGGGTTATGCAGCGGTCATGGCTGTCGGGGCCTACTCGGCGGTGCATGCAGCACGTTTTGGCGTGCCGTGGGAGTTTGCCCTGATCATTGGCGGGCTGGCGTCTTCGGTGATCGGCAGCCTGTTTGCCTTTGCCGCGCTGCGCGTGAAAGGGCTGTATCTTGCGCTCACGACGCTGGCGATGCAGTTCATCATGGACTGGGTTTTGCACCATTCGCCGACGGTCACGGGCGGCTCGCACGCATCGCTGCAATCACCGACGCTGGCGTTACTGGGGCAGCCGATCACCTCGGATGCCGGCTTTTATTACGTCGCCTTCGGTTGGTGCGTCCTGGTGACGATCTTCATGCTGAACCTCAAGCGCACCGGGTTGGGGCGTGCGCTGGTCGCCGTGCGCGAAAAGGACTACGCGGCCGCGATTCTGGGGGTGAACAGTTTCTACTACAAGATCCTGGCCTTTGCGGCATCGTCCTTCATTGCCGGGGTGAGCGGCGCCTTGCTGGTTGCGACGTTCTTCTTCCTCGCAACGCCTGAACAGTTCTCTGTCGCGGTGTCGATCCAGGCGCTCGCAATGGTGATCGTCGGCGGGCTCGGCAGCATCATCGGTTCGTATTTCGGCGTTGCCCTGATCCTGCTCGTGCCGGGTGTGATCAACAACCTTGTTGCCGCGATCGCGCACACTCTCGGGGCACAGGTCAATGTCGAGACGCTTGCCCATATTCCAAACGCAGCCTACGGCGCGCTGATCGTCATCATCCTTCTGATCGAACCGCTGGGGCTTGGAAAGCTATACGGCAACATCAGGGAATATCTGATGGTCTGGCCCTTCGATCAGTTCAGAAAGTAAAGAGATATGCCCATGCAAGAAAAAGTCGAAGCCCAGCATATTCTATCGATGAACAGTGTCGAGGTCCTGTACGACAATGTGATGCTGGCGATCAAAGGTGTTTCGATTCAGGTGCCCAAGGGGGCGATGATCGCGCTTCTGGGTTCGAACGGAGCAGGAAAAAGCACAACCCTCAAGGCGATCAGCGGGCTTCTGAAGGCAGAACGTGGACGCGTCAGCCGAGGTGAAATCCAGTTCGAAGCAACTGACATTACCGAAATGCTTGCGCAAAACCGCGTGGAGATGGGTATATGTCACGTCATCGAAGGGCGACGTGTCTTCGAGCATCTCACCCCGGACGAGAACCTGATTGCAGCCGCACCTGCGGGAATGTCGCGCTCGGCGCTCGACGCGGAAAAGGACAAGATATACGACTATTTTCCCCGTCTGGCCGAGCGCCGCAATTCACATGCCGGCTATCTGTCCGGCGGCGAGCAGCAGATGCTTGCCATCGGGCGTGCCTTGGTGACCCAACCGAGTCTGTTGATGCTGGATGAGCCGAGCCTCGGCCTCGCGCCGTTCCTGGTGGAGGAAATCTTTGGCATCATCCAGCAGATCAACCAGAAGGAGGGAATGTCGGTTCTTCTGGTCGAACAGAATGCCCTAGCCGCCCTCGAGATCGTCTCGGAAGGCTATCTGATCGAAAACGGACGGGTGGTCATGCACGGCACAGCCGAAGCTCTCAAGGCCAATTCCGACATCCAGGAATTCTACCTCGGCGGCGGCGAGGGCATAGATTTCCACGATGTCAAACACTATAGTCGTCGCAAGCGCTGGCTCAGCTGAGGCGCGCTCGGATAATCCACAGGGGAGAAGAATGATGAAGTGTTTTAACAAGGTGCTCGCCGCACTTGCCGTGACCGGGGGTATGCTGTCAGGCTCTCTGGCGGCGGCAGAGCCGTTCAAGATCGGGATCTGTTACGATCTCAGCAAGGCCTATACCTTTGCCACGCCGCAGGTCTCGCAGGCGGCTATGGATCTGGCAAAGCTGATCAACATGAAGGGCGGGATCGGCGGTGAGCCGGTCGAGGTTATCGTCCGTGACCACGGTAACGAGCCGCAGCGCGGCATCGAATGCTATTCGAGGCTCAGCCGAGAGGGCGTCTTTGTCTTCGATACGCTGTCCACGCCTGTGTCGCTGGCGGTCCTGCCACGCGCGATGGAAGACGGAAACATTCTCATGCAGTCACTGGTCGGGCGCGGCGATGCCGTGGACGGCACGGTTTTCGACTGGGTCTATCCGGCCGGCCCGACCTACTGGGGCCAGGCGGCGAACAATATCGGCTATATCAAGCAGTTGCACGATGGCGATCTGACGGGTGTCAAGGTGGCCTTCATCTATCTCGATTACCCGTTCGGTCAGGAACCGATCGAGATCCTTCAGACGCTCGCGGAAAAGGAGGGCTTCGAGCTTCTGCTCTACCCCGTGCCGCTGCCCGGCAGCGATCAGTCCGGTGCCTGGTCGAAGATGCGCCGCGACAATCCCGATCACGTGATCTCGTGGTTGCTCGGCGGTGGCCATGTCGTCGCGTCAAAGGAGATGCAGCGCAATCGCATCCCGATGGACAAGTATATTTCGGTCAACTGGCTGAACGAAGTGGATATCGCCAATATCGGTGCAGAGGCGGCCACCGGACTGAAGCGCGGCACGAATGTCGTGGGCGGCCCGGATGTGCCCCTGCGCCTGGAAATCATCAGCGAGCTCTATGACAAGGGGCAGGGTTCGGGTCCGCTGGCGAACACGCAGGACGTTTACTACAATACCGGCCTGGCGATGTATTCGATCATGTTCGAGGCTGCGCGCAAGGCCGTCGAGCTTCACGGGCTGCCGATCACGGCGCAATCCTACAAGGCCGGCCTCGAATCGCTCGAAGATTTCGATGCAAACGGTTTGATGGCACCGATTACCATTACGGCCGAAGACCACGGCGGCGGCGGCAAGACGCGCATCGAGATGTGGGACGGCGAGAGCTGGGTTCCCCAGACTGACTGGATCGCGGAATATACCGATATCGTCTGGGAAGTGGTCAAGGAAAGTTCATCGAAATACGGGCAATGACGGTATGATGCCAGCAGGCGCGGTGCATGCGGGGCACTGCGCCTGAAAAACAAAGAAACGCCCGCACTCAATTCAAAGGGAGAAAGAAACATGAAAATCAGACAGCATATCAGGTCGGTGGCCATTGCCGCCGCGCTGATGACAAGCGCGGCGGTCGCGTCCGCGCAGGACAAGGAGCCGATCCGGTTCGGCTACTGCCTTGACATCAGCAAGTCCTATTCCTTCATCTCGCCCCAGGTGGCCCAGGCGGTACAGGACCTTTCGATCTACACCAACGATAACGGCGGGATCGAGGGCCATCCGGTTGAAATCATCGTCCGCGACCACGGCAACGAGCCGCAGCGCGGTGTGGAGTGTTATGAACAGCTCAAGCGGGAGGGGGTGTTCACCTTCTACTTCCTGTCCACGCCGGTCACGAATGCAGTTTTGCCGCGTGCGATGAAAGACGGCACGATCCTGATGCAATCCTTCGCGGGACGCGGTGACGCGGTTGACGGCGAGGTGTTCGAATGGGTCTTCCCGGCCGGTCCGACCTACTGGCAACAGGCGGCAAACGATGTCGCCTTCATCAAGGACCAATTGGGCGGCGATCTCAGCGACGCCAAGATCGGCTTCATCTATCTCGATTACCCCTTCGGTCAAGAGCCGATCGAGATTCTGAAGACCCTTGCCGAGAAGGAAGGCTTCGCGCTTGAACTTTACCCCGTTCCGTTGCCGGGAACGGATCAGTCCGGCGCATGGAGCAGGGTGCGTCGCGATCAGCCGGACTATGTGATCAGCTGGATTCTGGCGGGCGGGCATGTGGTTGCGTCCAGGGAAATGCGGCGCAACCGATTCCCGATCGACCGCTATCTGTCGGTGAACTGGATGAACGAGGTCGATATCCGCAATATCGGAGAGCAAGAGGCCAAGGGCATCCTGCGCGGGACCAACGTGGCCGGCGGCCAGGACATCCCGATCGTCAAGGCGATCCTGGACACCTACTACGCCAATGGCAAGGGCAGCGGGCCGGAAGCCAATGTCCGCGACGTGTATTACAACATGGGCCTTGCGCTCCACTCCGTGGCGCTCGAGGCGGCGCGCCTGGGGATTCAGCAGCATGGCGCGCCGCTGACGCCCGAGAGCATGAAGGCGGGTTATGAATCGATTGTCGATTTCGATGCCGATGGCCTGATGGCGCCAATCACCATCACACCCTCGGATCACGGCGGTGGCGGCAAGACCCGCGTCGAACAGTGGGACGGCGAGACCTGGGTCCCGCTGACAGACTGGAGCGCGGAATATACCGATATCGTCTGGGAAGTGGTCAAGGAAAATTCCTCGAAATACGAACAGTGACGACATGACGCCAGCGCGCGCAGTTCCCCGCGTGGAACTGCGCCCGAAAAACAAGAAAAACGCCCCGCGCTCATTCCAAAGGGAGAAAGAAACATGAAAATCAGACAGCATATCAGGTCGGTGGCCATTGCCGCCGCGCTGATGACAAGCGCGACGGTCGCCTCCGCACAGGACAAGGAGCCGATCCGGTTCGGCTTCTGCTTCGACCTGAGCAAGTCCTATACCTTCATCACGCCCCAACTGGCACAGGGTGCTCAGGATCTCGCGATGTATGTCAACGATAACGGCGGCATCGAGGGCCATCCGGTCGAAATCATAGTTCGCGATCACGGCAACGAGCCGCAGCGCGGCGTGGAATGTTATGAACAACTCAAGCGCGACGGGGTGTTCGCCTACTATTTCGCATCCACGCCGGTCACCAACGCCGCGTTGCCGCGCCTCATGAAAGACGGCAATATCCTGATGCAATCTTTCGTCGGACGCGGTGACGCGGTTGACGGCGAAGTTTTCGAATGGGTCTTCCCGATCGGGCCGACCTACTGGCAGCAGTCGGCAAATGACATTGCCTTCATCAAGGACCAGATGGGCGGCGATCTCAGCAACGCCAAGATCGGATTTCTCTATCTCGATTATCCGTTCGGGCAGGAGCCGATCGAGGTTCTGAAGGTTCTGTCCGAGAAAGAAGGCTTCGACCTGCAACTCTACCCCGTGCCGCTGCCGGGGACAGATCAGTCCGGCGCCTGGAGCAAGATCCGCCGCGACAAGCCGGATTATGTCATCAGTTGGGTCTGGGCCGGCGCGCATGTGGTGGCATCCAAGGAAATGCGGCGTAACCGCTTCCCAACGGATCGCTACCTGTCGGTGAACTGGCTCAACGAGGTCGATCTGCGCAATATCGGCGCGGAAGAGGCCAAGGGCATCCTGCGCGGGACCAACGTGGCCGGCGGGCAGGACATCCCGATCATCCGGACGCTGCTGGACACCTACTATGCCAATGGCAAGGGCAGCGGGCCGGAAATCCTCACTCAGGACGTGTACTATAATATGGGTGTCGCGCTCCAGGCGGCGGCACACGAGGCGGCGCGTCTGGGCATTCAGCAGCATGGCTCGCCACTGACGGCCGAGAGCATGAAGGCGGGCTATGAATCGCTCGTTGATTTCGATGCCGATGGCCTGATGGCGCCCATCACCATCACACCCTCGGATCACGGCGGCGGCGGCAAGACCCGCGTCGAACAGTGGGACGGCGAAACCTGGGTCCCGCTGACCGACTGGAGCGCGGACTACCTCGAAGAGGTGTGGGACGTGATCCGGGAAAGCTCGTCGAAGTTCTCCCTCGAGTGAGGGCCACCTCCTCCGCGGCCTTTCGGTTGCGGGGGAGTTCCGAAGGCTCGAAAGCCGATAGATTTTCGATCAGATGAGGCATGGCAGATGAACCCTATAGAGTTGACCATCGAAGACGGAATTGCGACCGTCCGCATCAACCGGCCCGAACGCAAGAACGCGCTTTCCGTGGCGGCGACAAACGGTCTGGCAGATGCCTGGGACAGGATCGAATCCGATGACAGCGTTCGGGTGGCCATTCTGACCTCGGCCGATTGCGGCGTTTTCAGCGCGGGGATGGACCTCAAGGAGGCCGCCCAGATCAAGCGCGACGAGGGCGTTGATATCCTGACCAAGATGCGCGACCCTTTCCACGAGACGATGCGCGCCTGCAAGAAACCGATTATTGCCGCAATGACCGGCTCGCTGATGGCGGGCGGCATGATGCTGACGCTGAACTGCGATCTGCGGGTTGGGCTCAAGGGCACCAAGGTCGGCATTACCGAGGTCAAGATCGGACGCGGCTCGCCCTGGGCGGCCCCGGCCCTGACCATGCTGCCGCAACCGATCCTGATGGAGATCGTGCTGACCGGCGATCTGTTCCCGATCGAGCGGCTCCATGATTACGGGTTCACCAACTATCTGGAAGACACGCCCGATGCGGTGCGCGCGCGCGCATACGAACTGGCGAGGCGGATCGCCGGCCTCGCGCCGCTCTCGGTGGTAGCGGCCAAAGGCAGCGTTCGCGCCACCATGGATCGGGGCTGCGCGGGCGGTCTCGAAGAGGGCAAGCGCCTGCACGAGGTCGTCTATGCCAGCAATGACGCGATCGAGGGCCCCAGGGCGTTCGCCGAAAAGCGCCCCCCCGTCTGGACCGGAACCTGAAGGAGCCTGGCATGACCCGATTGATGCGTCTGGACAGGGACGGCCCTGTCGGTATCCTGCGCTTCCTCCAGCCTGGGAAGCGCAACCCTTACAGCATCGGCTTTGTCGATGCGCTCGTGGAATGCCTGGACGATGCCGATCGAGACGACTCGATCCGTGTCGTCGTCATGACCGGCGGCGAGCATTTCTGCAGCGGCGGCGACCTCGTCGGGTTTCAGGCCGAAATCGCCAAGGGGGCGCGGGCGACGTCCGAAATGGTTGACCGGGTTCACGACGGGGGGCGCGCGGCCTACCTGTTTCGCAAACCCCTGATTGCCGCCGTCTGCGGCGTTGCCTTTGGCGCCGGGCTTAGCCTGGCCCTGTCGGCCGATATCGTGGTGGCCGCCGAAGACGCGCGCCTGTGCGAGGTGTTCGCGCGCGTCGGCGGATGCCCCGACACCGGCTCAAGCTGGCTGCTCCAGCAACGCGCGGGTGCGGGGGTGGCGCGGATGCTTGTGTTGACCGGCCGCGAGATCGACGGGCGCACCGGCAAGGAGCTGCGCGTCGTCGAAGAGTGCGTCCCCGCCGCTCAGGTCGAGGCGCGTGCGCTCGAGATCGCCCGTGAGATCGCCGCGCATCCGCTGTTCGGGATGCAGACCGCCAAGCGCGTGATGCGCGCCGCGGCAGAGTGCAGCTATCTCGAGGCGCTCGACATCGAGCGCGATGCGCAAAGCGTGCTGCTTTGCGCGCATGATTTCCCCGAGGCCATGAAGGCCTTTTCGGAAAAGCGGAAACCCGCATTCAAGGACCGCTGACGCGGTATCGACAACAAGAGAACTCAAGGAGACCCACGTTTATGAAGGTTCTGGTACCTGTCAAGCGCGTGATCGACTACAACGTGAAAGTCCGAGTGAAGGCGGATGGCAGCGGGGTCGATCTTGCGAACGTGAAGATGTCGATGAACCCGTTCG
>DIUD01000086.1 GCA_002428225.1 Roseovarius sp. UBA6167
AGGCCGGGCATTTCGGTTTCGGCGATATCCATTTCCTTGCGGCCATAGGCGGCTAGGTCGATATCCTTGACGATGTAATCCTGTGCCATCGGGCGGTGGCTCCTTGCGATTGAAAACTCGCAAGGCAGATAGCACCCGCCCCCCCGGTGGGCAATGCGCGTTTCTCCGGCCAGGCCTGCAGGCGGGTGCGCGCGCCTCTGGCCAACGCTCTCGCGCCGGGCTAGGTCAGGGCGATGGTCCGGCTCACATTTTCATCGCCCTCGGCGCGGCTTCAGTATCACCTGCTGATGGGCCTTTTCCGGCTGGCCGTGACGCGCGCGCTTTATGGCCGCTTTGCGCGTGGCCTCGCCCGGCTCTTTCCGGCCGATAACGCGGTCTGGCTGCACGAGGGCGACGCGCCGCCCTTTCGCATCGCCCTCGGTGACGGCTACTGGACCCGCTTTGCCCTTTACCGTGGCCCTTACGAGCCCGAGGTCGCCGCCATCCTGCGCGCCGCCGCCGGGGCCACGCCGCTGTTTTGCGATCTGGGCGCCAACAAGGGCTGGTGGACCACCCGCGCCGCGCCGCGCTTTGACCGCGTCATCGCGGTGGAGGCATCAGCGGCCACCTTCGCGGCCTTGCAGCAAAATGCCGGGCACCTGCCCAACGTGACCCTGCACCGCGCCGCGATCCACGCGCGCGCGGGCGAGGTGCTCAGCTTCGTCAATACCCATCTCAGCCATGCCTCGGCCCGGCTGATGGGGGACAATCCGGCACGGGCCGGGGACCGCACAGAGACCGTGCCGACGCTGGCCATCGACGATCTCGTGCCCGAGGGCGTCGCCGCGCTCATAAAGCTCGACGTGGAGGGGGCCGAGATCGCGGCCATCGAGGGCGCGGCGCGCGCGCTGGCGCAAGGCGGTGTGCTGATCTACGAGGATCACGGCAGCGATCCCGCCTGCGCGGTCAGCGTGCACCTTTTGCGAGACCGCGATATGAAACTGTTTTCCGTCGAGGACGGGTTGATCCCCATGCCCGATGCCGCCGCCATCGCCGCGCGCAAGACCGACCCTTTCAAGGGCTACAACTTCGTCGCCGCCCATGCCGACTCGCCGCTGCTGGCCATCCTCAGGACGCGCTTTGCAAATCCGGCGGACAGCGGCTAATCAGGGTCGGCGCAACCCCGGAGGCCCCATGCCGCAACCCCGTGCCTGGCAAAAGATGCTCTCGGGCCGCAGGCTCGACCTGCTCGACCCGACGCCCGTCGATATCGAGATCGAGGACATCGCCCACGGTCTCAGCTTCGTCGCCCGCTGGAATGGCCAGACGCTCGGCGATTTCCCCTATTCGGTGGCCGAACATTCGCTGCTGGTGGAGCGGCTTTTCGACCGGCTCAGCCCCGGCGCCCCCGTGAAATGGCGGCTGGCCGCGCTGTTGCATGACGGGCCGGAATATGTGATCGGCGACATGATCTCGCCGGTGAAAAACGCCGTCGGGCCGGGCTATGACGAGCTCGACAAGCGGCTGGCAGTGGCCATCCATATCCGCTTTGGCCTGCCCGCCGCGCTGCCCGCGCCGGTCAAGAAGCAGATCAAGCGCGCCGACAAGATCAGCGCCTGGATGGAAGCCACGGAAATCGCGGGGTTTTCCGTGGCCGAGGCCGATCGATTCTTTGGCAAGCCCGACCCGGCGGTGACAAGTGGCCTGTCGCTCACCCTGCGCCCCCCGGTCAAGACGCGCGCGGCCTATCTCGCGCGGTTCGGCGCGCTGATGGCCGAGATGGGTTAGACCCACCCGCCCCGCGACATCAGGCCAAGCGACTCGAGCTGCCGCCAGCCAATGAGCCGCGTGGACCGTGCGCACCACAGCTCCGGGTCGGCGGCAAGCGCGTCGTAATAGCCCTCGTAAAGCGCACTGTTGGCGAAATGCTCCTGCCGGCGTTTCTCCTCGGTCGAACGCCCGACCACCGTATCGAGGAACTTGGAATGTAACAGCACGCCCGAGGTCAGCTCGCCCCCGTCGCGGTCATGCACATGGTTGAGCCGGCGCGGCAGGACCGAATGGGTCGAGCTGACATAGGCATGGCGCCAGTGCCACTTGACCAGCGGCACCTTGCCCATGGTCGGCGCGCGGCGCGGCTCGGCGGCGAAGAACATGCGCGCGCGCGGGCCGCCCTGGATCCAGAGGTTCTGCAAATCCGGCTTGCGGCGCATGGAATAATTCCCCGCATCGAACCAGCACAGCGTCTCGAACGGGTCCGCGCCCGCGCGATAAGGGTGCTGCGACAATCGGCCCCGGGGGTAGAGATCCAGCATCAAGGCCCCCATCGAGGCCCGCCCCTGCGCCTCGAGCCAGCCGCAAAGCGCGGGCAGCGGGCGCGTGTCGTGATAGGGGTAGACCAGGCATTCATCGGCGTCGAGCGTCAGGCACCAGTGCCCGTGCCCGTGGCGCATCATCAGCCAGGTGAGCCAGTCCATGCCGAAGCGCGCGCGCTTGTAGCTGTGCGGCGTAGTCCAGAGCGACACATCGGATTGCGCGGAAAGGTAATCGCGCGTGCCGTCGGTGCTGTCATTCTCGACGATCAGGAACTGCGCCACGCCAAGGCGGCGGTGATGGTCGAGGAAATGCGGCAGGCGCAGCGCCTCGTTGCGCATGGTGGCGAAACACAGGATGTCGCCGCGCGCGATCTGCCCGGTGCGGTCGCTGAGGGCCGTCAATTGCCACCGCTTCGCCAGTGCGCGCGCCAGCAACCGCCGCCGCCGCAAGCGCAACCGATAGGCCATGGCCAGATCCTTCAGCCGCTCCATTCCGCCCCTGCCGGCCCCCTTGATCCGGGTCGCAGCCTCGGGGCTATTTCGCGTAATGTCCAGCCTCGTGCCAGCGCCACGCGTCCTCGATCATCTCGCGAAGGGTTGAGCGCGCGGGCACCCAGCCAAGCTCGCGGGTGGCACGCACCGAGCCGGAGACAAGCCGCGTGCAATCGCCCGGACGGCGCGCGCCCGCGATCACCGGAACCTGCACGCCGGTGACCGCCTCGGCGGCCTCGATCACGTCGCGCACGGAAAATCCGTGCCCGGTGCCGAGGTTGAACACGCGCGAACCGCGCCCTTCTTCGAGCCAGCGCAGCCCGCGCAGATGCGCCTCGACCAGGTCCATCACATGCACATAATCGCGGATGCAGGTGCCGTCCGGCGTGTCGTAATCGGTGCCAAAGACCGTCAGCGCGTCGCGCCGCCCGGCGATGGCGTCTAGCACCAGCGGAATGAGATGCGTCTCGGGCTGATGAAATTCGCCGACCTCGGCCTCCGGGTCCGCGCCCGCGACATTGAAATAGCGAAAGATCACGTGGCGCAGACCATGTGCCACCTCGAAATCGCGCAGCATGTCCTCGATGGCGCGTTTCGACGCGCCATAGGCGTTGATCGGGTGCTGCGCACAGCCCTCGTCGAGCAGCACGTTGTCGTGATCGCCATAGGTGGCGCAGGTCGAGGAGAACACGAAATCGAGGCATCCCGCCGCCACCGCCGCCTCGATCAGGCCCAGCGAGCCGGCCACGTTGTTGTGCCAGTAGATCCCCGGCGCGCGCATGCTCTCGCCCACCTGGCTGAGAGCGGCGAAATGCATCACCGCCTGCGGCTGGTAGGCGGCAAACACCTGATCGAGCCGCGCGCGGTCGGTCAGGTCCCCCTCCTCGAAGGGGCCGAATTTCACCGCCTCGCGCCAGCCGGTGCAGAGATTGTCATAGGTAACGGGTGTGTAGCCCGCCGCGCTCAGCGCCTTGCAGGCATGGCTGCCGATATAGCCCGCGCCGCCGGTGACCAGAATATTGCCCAAGCCCCGCCCCCGTGCCGCGCCCTATTGCGCGGCCTTGTCCGCGTGCACCATGTCGGCGATGTAATTCCACAGGTCGTCGCGCAGGTCGTCGCGCGCCAGCGCGAAGGCCACCGTCGCCTGAAGGAACCCCGCCTTGGAGCCGCAATCGAAACGCTGGCCCTGAAACCGGTAGCCATAAACCTCCTCGCCATCCTCGCGCGCGGCGTCGATGGCATCGGTGAGCTGGATTTCGCCGCCCGCGCCGGCCTGTTTGCGATTGAGTTTCTGCAACACGGTCGGCGTCAGGATATAGCGCCCGATCACCGCAAGGTTCGACGGCGCGGTGCCGGGTTCGGGTTTTTCCACCATCCCCTTGGTCGAGACGAGACGGCCCATATCCTCCTTCACGTCGAGGATACCGTAGGATTTGGTCATGTTGTCGGGCACTTCCATCGCCGCGACCATGTTGCCGCCAATCTCCTCGAACGCTTCGACCATCTGTTGCAGGCAGGGCTTTTCGGCGGCGATCACGTCATCGGGCAGGATCACGGCAAAGGATTCGTTGGCGATCAGACGACGTGCGCACCAGACCGCATGGCCAAGCCCGAGCGGCTTGTGCTGGCGCATATAGGCGATCTCGCCCGAATCCATGTTGGTGGATTTGAGCACCTCCAGAAGATCCTCCCTCCCCTTGCGGCGCAATTCGGCCTCAAGCTGCGGAGCATTGTCGAAATAATCCTCCAGCGCCCCCTTGCCGCGCGAGGTGACAAAGATGAATTCCTTGATGCCCGCCGCGCGCGCCTCGTCGATGGCATATTGGACAAGGGGCCGATCGACCAGCGTCATGATTTCCTTGGGCACTGATTTGGTCGCAGGCAGAAATCGCGTTCCCAACCCCGCAACCGGGAAAATGGCTTTTGTTACCTTTCTACGCATGACCCTGTCTCCAACCACCTTGTAAATGTATAAGCATTCAGACCTGAACAAACCATTACCCCGAGAAAATACTCCTTGCCTGATTTTCCGGTCCCGTTTCATCCGCTGATCGAAAATTCAGCACACCCTTGCGGGATTCGCAAAGCAATCGGCTCATTCCAGCCCCATCGCGCGCATCATCGCCTCGATGCGCGGCGCATCCTCGGGGTTGTTCAACTCCCAGAACTGCCGCCCGCGCGCCTCGACCTCGACGCAGAGCACAGAGCGCCCGTTCTCCAGAAAGCGCAACTGTTCCAGCCCCTCCAGCCCTTCGAGCGGGCCCGGCACCCAGCCCGGATAACCCGCGAGCGCATCGGGCCGGTAGGCATAGACGCCGACGTGATGAAACACCGGGGTGGGCGCGGCGTCCTCGTAGCGCCGCCCGGTATAAGGGATCACTTCCTTGGAAAAATAGAGCGCGTGGCCCCGCCGGTCGAAAACCGCGGTGGTGCCGCCGACGCGGCCTGCCGCGCGGTCGTGGAGAAAGCCATTGAGCGCGCGCCCGTCGCAGCGCAACACGGGTGTTGCCACCTCCGCCGTCGGGTCCGCGCGCAGACCGGCCACGAGATCCTCGATGAACCAGTGCGGGGTCAGCGGCGCGTCGCCCTGAAGGTTCACGACGATCTCGTAGCCGCTGCCAAGGGCGGCATGGGCCTCGGCGCAACGCTCGGTGCCATTGGCGCAGCCCTCCGAGGTCATCACCACCTCGGCACCGAATGCCTCGGCCGCGTCGCGGATGCGCGCATCGTCGGTGGCTATGACCACGCGCGCCACCCCCTCGACCGCCATCGCCGCGCGCCACGACCGCTCGATCAGCGTGCGCGCCTGTCCACCCGCGCCGGCAAGCGGCACCAGCGGCTTGCCCGGATAGCGGGTCGAGGCGTAGCGGGCGGGAATGGCGATGAGGACGGACATTCAGCCTTCCTTGAGATCGACACCCGGCGCGCAGGCGATGAAGAACGGATTCTCGAAGCCCGGCTTGCCATAGCCGAGCGGGGTCAGGTCGTCGTGGCGCAGCACGCGCCCGCCCGCGCCCAGCAGAACCGCGTGACCGGCGGCGGTATCCCATTCCATCGTCCGGCCAAGGCGCGGATAGAGATCGGCCTCGCCGGTGGCGACAAGGCAGAACTTGAGCGAGGAGCCCGCGCTCGTCATGTCCTTGACGGCGTATTTCCCGATATAGTCGTCGGTCGCCTGATCGCGGTGCGACTTCGAGGCCACCACCATCAGCGCGGCATTGTCCGGCTCGGCCACCCGGATCGGGCGGATCGTGCCCGGCGTCGCGGGATCGAACGGGCCGGTTTCCTCGACCGCGCCGCCTTCGGCCGGCGTGTAGAACATCCGCCCCTTGGCGGGGGCATAGACGATGCCACGGGTCGGCCGGCCCTCCTCGACAAGCGCGATATTGACGGTGAAATCGCCGCGCCGGTTGATGAACTCCCTGGTCCCGTCCAGCGGATCGACGATCAGGAAGGTGCGCACGCTCTGCCCGTGCGAGGCGGCCTGCTCCTCGGTCACCAGCGCGATATCGGGGAACGCCGCCCGCAGACCGGCGGAAATCAGCGCATCGGCGGCTTCGTCGGCTTCGGTCACGGGGCTTGCGTCGGATTTCTCCTTCACGTCGAAATCGTCCGCGTCATAGATCTCCATGATGCGCGCGCCCGCCTCGAGCGCCAGTTGCCGCATCACCGTCACAAGCCGTTCATACTCCAAATCGCCGTTCCTTCGCCCGTTTGCCGCCATCATGCGGCGCTATTGCGTGATTGATACGCGCGCCGTTATGATATGAATGCACGACAACGGCAAGAAACCAATGGACGCAGCCCCGGAGGCGAGACGCGATGTTCACGACGGCACGCCCGAAATCGACGCTCCAGTCCGCCGTCACCATTCTGGAACTGATCTATCACGACACGGTGCGCAACATCCGCAAGGGCCATGGCAACGCCTTTGTCGCGCTCGGCATGAACATTTTGACCGTGGTGGTCATGGTCATGGCGTTCTACCTGCTGTTCACGGTGCTCGGCCTCAAGGCGGCCAAGCTGCGCGGCGATTTCCTGTTGTTCATGATGTCGGGGATTTTTCTCTACATCACCCATGTCAAGGCCGTGAGCGCCGTGGCGGGGGCCGACGGCCCCGCCTCTCCGATGATGCAGCACGCGCCGATGAACACGGCGATCTCGATTGCCTCGGCCGCGCTCGGGGCGCTCTACATCCAGGTGCTGTCGCTCGTTCTCGTGCTGTTCGTCTATCATGTGGTCTTCGTGCCGATCTCGATCTACCAGCCCATCTATGCCTTTGGCATGGTGCTTTTGGCCTGGTTTACCGGCTGCGCCGTGGGGCTGGTGCTCATGGCCCTGCGTCCATGGTTCCCGAATTTCGTCAAGATATTCATGATGGTCTATCAGCGCGCCAACATGATCGCCTCGGGCAAGATGTTC
>DIUD01000069.1 GCA_002428225.1 Roseovarius sp. UBA6167
ATGGGGTGGCCGATGGCGATGGCCCCGCCGTTCACGTTGACGATGGCCGGATCCCAGCCCATCTCCTTGTTGACGGCGCAGGCCTGGTCGGCGAAGGCCTCGTTGGCCTCGACCAGATCGAGATCCTCGACGCGCCATCCGGCCTTTTCCAGCGCCTTGCGGCTGGCATTGACCGGGCCGATGCCCATGATCGCCGGGTCAACACCGGCCGTGGCATAGGAGGCGATGCGCGCAAGCGGCGTGATGCCGCGGCGCTCGGCCTCGTCGGCGGACATCAAAAGCACCGCCGCCGCGCCGTCATTGATGCCGCTGGCATTGCCCGCGGTCACCGAGCCGTCGGCGGTGAAGGCCGGGCGCAGTTTCTGCATCACCTCCATGGTCGCGCCGTGGCGGATATATTCGTCCTTGTCCACGACGATATCGCCCTTGCGGGTCTTGACGGCGAAGGCGATCACCTCGTCGTCGAAGCGCCCCGCCTTTTGCGCCGCTTCGGCCTTGTTCTGGCTGGCGACGGCGAATTCGTCCTGCTGGTCGCGGGTGATCTGCCACTGATTGGCGACATTCTCGGCGGTCTGACCCATGTGATAGCCGTTGAACGCGTCCCAGAGCCCGTCGCGAATCATCGTGTCGATATATGTCATGTCGCCCATCTTGTGACCCGCGCGCAGATGCGCGGCATGGGGGCTGAGCGTCATGTTTTCCTGACCACCCGCGCAGATGATGGCGGCATCGCCAAGCTGGATGTGCTGCGCGCCGAGCGCCACCGCGCGCAGGCCCGAACCGCAGACCTGGTTGATGCCCCAGGCGGCGGATTCGATCGGCAGGCCGGCGTTGACATGGGCCTGGCGGGCAGGGTTCTGGCCCTGCGCTGCGGTCAGGACCTGGCCGAGGATGGTCTCCGAGACTTCTGCCGGGTCGATGCCCGCACGTTCGACCACGGCCCGAAGCACGGCGGCCCCCAGGTCATGCGCGGGGGTGTTGGCGAAGGCCCCGCCAAAGGAGCCGACCGGAGTGCGGGCTGCGGATGCGATTACGACGTTGGTCATTGGGGTCCTCCACCAAGGCTTGCATGGTCGCCTGACCCGGATCGGGTCGCTGGGCCACGCGACCTTTGCGTATGTCATATCGCAAGCGCCGCGCCGCGGCAACGCCGGAGGTGGGTCAGGCGGTCGCGCGCGCCGCCCCGGTATCGAGCCAGGGCGGGCGGACGGTAGGCGCCCCGAAATAATAGCCCTGCAGGCAGTCGAGCCCGAGCGCGGTGAGATATGCGGCGTCTTCGGCGCGCTCGACGCTCTCGGCGATTGTGACCATGTCGAATTGCCGCCCGATGCTCAACAGCGCGGCGGTCAGCACCTGGTTGTCGGCGTTCGAGGCGATGCCCTGGATGAACTGCCCATCGATCTTGAGGATGTCGAAGAAGAAATCCTTGAGAAATCTGAACGATGTATAGCCCGCACCGAAATCGTCGAGCGCAAAGCCGACACCGGCGCGTTGCAGCTCTGTCATGAAACCCACCACAAGTTCGGGGACGAGCATGGCCGAGCTTTCGGTGATCTCGAGGATCAGCCGTTCGGCGATGGTGGGATCATGCCCGAGCCCCTTGTCCAGTGTGCGCATCCAGCGCGCATAGCCGATGGAGCGGGCCGACATGTTGATCGAGAGTCGCAGATCGGGAAATTTCGCCAGTGTCGCCAGCCCCTTCTCCAGTGCCAGACAGTCGATAATGCGCCCGGTCTCGCGCGTTTCGATCTGTCCTATGAACTCGCGCGCGGGAATCACCCGGCCGGTCGCGTCGGTTATACGGACCAGCCCCTCGTAAAAGGCGGGCTTGTCCGGTTGCCCGGCGGTGACCACGGGCTGAAAGGCAAGCATGACCTCCCCGTGCTGCACTGCGGTCTCCACCATCTCGATCACCGATCGGTCGCGCGCCGACACGGCATAGTCGAGCGGGTTGTCGTGCCCGGCCGGTATATCTGTCCAGTCGTCCTTGCGCGTCATGATGCCCTCCGATCGCGGGGATCGCCGCTGCATCCTGCGCGCCCTGGCTTAAGGAACACTTAACAGCCGGCGGAAATCTTGCGCAGATCCCCGAGCGGGAGTCTTCGTGCCCGTCTCGTGCGCGCGCTCGTGCGCGCGATTGTCGGCAATTGTCCTGCAACGATGAACCGCCAAGCGCGCCGCTGCCGCACCCCGTGAGCGTATTGCTCGCCATGCGGGCGAGGCTCAGCCTCGCCGCCGCCGCCGCCCGCCCGTCTCGCCCCCGGTGTTGAAGTTCACCTTTGGAAGGCTCACGATCCTGCGCAATTCGGGGAACGGATCGGTCTTGTGGGGAATGGCATTGGCGGCAACGAAATGTTCCTGAAATTTCGGCTCGATGGCGGTCTCGATCTTGGTGATCTGGCCCACCATCCGCTCGATCTCGCGGCGCGCGCCGACATTGCAAAGCGCAATCCGCGCCCCCGTGCCAGCGGCATTCCCCGCCGACGTGACCTTGTCGAGCGGCACATCGGGGATCATGCCCAGAACCATGGCGTGCAGCGGAGAGATATGCGCGCCGAATGCCCCGGCCAGCACAACGCGGTCAACCCGGTCCACGCCGCGCGCGTCCATGAGCAGCCGAGCGCCCGCGTAAAGCGCAGATTTCGCGAGCTGAATCGCGCGGATATCGCCCTGCGTCACGGTGATGCGCGGGCCGCCTTCGCCCGTCCCGTCATGGACCAGATAGGCGTGCGTGCGCCCTTCGGGGATCATGCGCGCGGTGCCGGTGGCCCGGGCCGAGCCGAGAAGGCCGCTCTCGTCCAGAAGCCCCGCCATGCGCAGTTCCGCCACCGCCTCGATGATGCCCGAGCCGCAGATGCCGGTGATGCCGCCCGCGCCCAGCTCATCGAAAAAGCCCGCCTCATCCGACCACTTGTCGCAGCCGATCACGCGAAACCGCGGCTCCTTTGTCACCGGGTCGATGCGGATCGCCTCGATCGCGCCGGGCGCGGCGCGCTGCCCGCTCGAAATCTGCGCCCCCTCGAAGGCCGGCCCCGTGGGCGACGAGCACGCCAGCACACGGGTCTTGTCGCCCAGGATGATCTCGGCGTTGGTGCCGACATCGACGATCAGCACCAGATCCTCGGATTTGTCCGGCTCTTCCGACAGCGCGACGGCGGCGCAATCGGCGCCCACATGGCCGGCGATGCAGGGCAGGATATAGACCTGCGCGCGGGGGTTGAGGGCTGCAAGGTCAAGCTCTTTCGCGTCAAGCGTCAGGCTTTGGGAGGTGGCCAGCGCAAACGGCGCCTGCCCCAGTTCCACCGGGTCGATGCCCAGCAGAAGGTGATGCATCACCGGGTTGCAGACAAAGACCACCTCGACGATCAGGCCCGCATCAATCCCGGCCTCTCCGGCGACCTCTTCGGCCAGCGTGTTGATCGCCTCGCGCACGGCGGCGGTCATCTCGCGGTCGCCGCCGGGGTTCATCATGGCATAGCTGACCCGGCTCATCAGATCCTCGCCAAAGCGGATCTGCGGGTTCATGATCCCCGCCGAGGCCGTGACCTCGCCGGTCTCGAGGTTCGTCAGATGGGCGGCGATGGTGGTGGAGCCAAGGTCGATGGCCAGACCATACAGCCCCCCCTCATGCAGCCCCGGCCAGATATCGAGCACCTGTGCCGCCTCTCCCTCATGGCCGCGGTGCAGCGCCACCGTCACCTGGAATTTCCCCTTGCGCAGAACGGGTTGCAGTTTGGACAGCAGGGACAGACCGGCGCGGATGCCGGTGATTCCCCATTCGCGTTTCAGGGCGCGCGCGAGGCGCTCGAAATCGCCCGAGGGCTCGTGCATGTCGGGCTCGTCCACCTCGACGAAGTAAAGCCGCGTCGCCGGGTCCATGGCGATTACCCGCGCCGAGGCGGCCTTGCGCACGACCTGCTTGTGAACCTGGGATTCTGGCGGCACGTCGATCACCACATTGCCCATGATCCGTGCCTGACAGCCCAGACGGCGGCCCGGTTTCAGCCCGCGCTTCTCGTCATAGCGCGCCTCGACGGCGTTCCACTCCGACAGCGCATCGGCCGCGACCGTCACGCCATGCTTGGAAAACTCGCCATAACCCGGCGTGATCTGGCATTTGGAGCAGATGCCGCGACCGCCGCAGACCGAATCGAGATCGACGCCAAGCTGGCGCGCGGCGGTCAGAACGGGCGTGCCCACGGCAAAGCGCCCACGCTTGCCCGAGGGGGTAAAGACGACAAGGGGATCGGTGGTCATGGGGGCGTTGTCCTTGGCTCGGCTCGGGGCGAACATAAGCCATAGGCGCACGCCCGACAGCCTGCAAGCGTCAGAAATTCGTCCGCGCGCGGTATGGCCGGATCAGCGCCCGCCAGCCACCCAGGGCAATTCCAGCCCGAAAAGCCAGATTGCCATCGGCACGGGGGCCGTGGCCAGCGCAATGGTCAGGACCGCAAGCGGCAACCGGAACATGCCCGACACACCCGAAAGAAGCGCAATGCCGCCGCCGCCGCCGATCACGGAATTGCCGGGAATGTTGATCAGGACGGCAAGGTTGACATAGCGATATCTCACGATCCAGCCGCAATACTTGCGCGGTAGAAGCGCGTACACAAAGGCCACGCGCCCCTTGCCCGGCAGCGCCTCGAACCGCGCCACAAGCTGCGCGGCCTCGATCTGGCGCAGATCCAGCAACACCCGGCGCAGCCACGCCAGCGGCACCGTGCACCCCAGCACATAGGCCAGCGTCAGCCCGGTCGCGGTGGCCAGCCACACCAGCGGCGCAATATCCGCGCCGCCCGCCGCCAGCACCGAAAGCCCGATCTCGATTCCTGGCACGAACGGGATGGCAATGAGCAGGGCATAGATCACCAGCACCAATGCGAGCAGGCCCGGCATGGCCCAGCCATAATCGTTCTGCCTGATCCAGCCCTCGGCCCATGTGAACAGGAAATGCAAGGCCACCGCCAGCACCGCAACAAGCATGAGCCGGCCAAGCGTGCGCATCACCCCCACCTTGAGAGGCGGCGGCGCGGGCAGGGCGGGGCGGGCGATGGCGGGTTTTTCCATGGCCGCAAGTCTAGGCCGCATGGGAGCTTGGGCCAATACGCCTCACATGCCGTTCACGTCCTTTTGCAACCAGTTAACAATTTCTTCTCGGTCGCCATCGAGCGCGGGCGCGGGCGGGCGGGTGGCCGGATCGGCCATTCCGCTCAGCTTGATCGGGTTACCGGCGGCCACAAAGGCGGGCCGCCCGTCCGCCGCCAGCACATCCACCACCATGTTGCGCGCAAGGATCTGCCGGTCGTGCAGCGCCTCGGCCAGGTTCTGGATCGGCCCTGTCGGTACGCCTGCGGCCTCCAGCTTCTCGATCCAGTGAGATTTGGGCCGGTCGAGCGTGATCGCCTCGATCAGTCGCTTGAGTGTGCGCGCGTTCTCGCAGCGCGCCGCGTTGGTGGCAAAGCGCGGGTCGCGGACAATCGGCAGACCGAGCACATCGCACAGCCGCGCAAAGAGCGCATCGTTTCCGGCAGCGATGACGAAAAGCCCATCGGCGGCGTGAAATGTCTCGAAAGGGGTGATCGAGGGGTGGCGCGCGCCGGTTGGACCGGGCGGCGTGCCGGTGGCGGTGGTGATCGCGATGGCATGTTCGAGAATCGCCAACACGCCGTCGAGCATGGCCACATCGACCTTGCGCCCCTCGCCCGTCTTCTCGCGGTCGATGAGCGCGGCCAGCACGCCCTGCACCAGATACATCCCGGCCACGATATCGCCGATCGAGGCACCGACGCGCACCGGCTCGCCGTCCTCCTCGCCGGTGATCGACATGACCCCGCCACGCGCCTGCACCACCATGTCATAGGCGGCCCGTTCCGCATCCGGGCCGGTATGGCCAAAGCCACTCACCGCGCCATAGATCAGCGCCGGGTGGCGGGCATGGAGCGCGTCCCAGCCATAGCCCAGCTTTTCCATCACGCCGGGACGGTAATTCTCCAGCACGATATCGGCACGGGCAAGAAGCGCGTCGAAAATGGCACGGTCGTCGTCGGCCTTGAGATCAAGCGCGATGGATTGCTTGCCATGGTTGATGGCGGCGAAATAGGCACTTTCCCCGTCCTTGAAGGGGGGAAAGGCGCGGGTATCGTCGCCGGTGCCGGGCCGCTCCACCTTGATTACCTTTGCGCCCAGATCGCGCAGCGTCATCGAGGCAAACGGTCCGGCAAGCACATGGGTGAGGTCGAGAACGATCACGCCGTCGAGTGGTGAGGTCATTTTGGTCTCCTTCGGGCATCTCTGGGCGCATCCTTAGCTGTTTCATGTCACACGTCTCTGACACGGATCAAGGACGGGCCGTATCGGGGCTTGCGGCCTCAATGCAGCACCTTGCCCTCGGGCCAGCTCATCCGGGTGTTGAGCGTGATCGCGCGCCGCGCGCCGGGGGGCAGCTCAAGGTGCCAGCCGATGATGCCGCGCCTGTCCTCGACATCTTTTCCATCGGGGGGCGGAGCGGCGTCCCAGGTGATGCGCAGATCGGTCTGTTCCGAGACCGGCACCCGGTCAATCAGATGCAGCTTCCACGTCTCGCCGGTCAGGTTCTCGACCGCGATCTCCACCTCCTCGCGCGCCTCGCTGGCGCGGGTGATGAGGCCACGGTCGCCTTCGGATCGGTTGCGCACCACGCGCGACAGGCGCAGCCCCTCGATTGGACCAAAGGCGAGATCGGCCGCATCGCCCCCCGCCACCAGCGGTAGCCAGCGCTGCCCGGTATAGCGCCCGTCGAGATAGAACCGTGCCTCTTGCGTGGGCAGGAGCACCTCCTCGGCGGGGATCGCGACGCGCGCCATGAGAAACGCCGTCTCGTCCAGCAGCGGCACGGCGCGGGCCTCGATTTCCGCCATGGCCTCGAGGGCGGGCAGCATGAGCCGCACACGGTCGGCCCCGGTGGCAACATTGACCGGTGCCGGATAGGCGTAGCTGATCGCAAGCCCGTCGAATTCGGGGCGCGCCATGTCGGCGGCGGCTTCAAGCACGGGGGCGGCCTGCATCGCCGATCCTTCGGCCTTCATGCGCGGCATCGGGGTGATCTCGTCGGGATCGACAAGGCGGGGGATCCACGGCCAGATTTCGCCCGGCGCGCCCTGCTCCGAGGGGCGGCGGGTCGAAAGCGTCAGCACCACATCGCGCCAGTTCTCGCCGGTGTGCTGGTGCACGAAAGCGCCCCGCTCGATGCGCACCGCGCCGGTATCGCGGGCGAGGTGCAGATCATAAAGCGGCTGCCAGCCCGCGTCGGGGATAGTGTAGGTGACCCGAAGCGTCCCCTCTGCGGCGGTCTCGGCGGTGATGCTGACGGCGAGCATGGCGCGCGCCTGTGTCTCGGGGACCAGCGCCCTGAGCGCCTGTTCGGCGCGGGCAAGCTTCTGCATGAGGTCTTGCAGCTCCCGCTCGGCGGCCTCGGCGCGGCGGATGGCGCCGGCGCTCTCGCGGCGCGCGGCCAGCGTCTCGGCGCCGATCATCATGGCCAGATCGCGCAGCGCGTCGGGGCCGAGCGCGGCCAGCCCCTCGCCCTGCCCGATCCCTTCGAGGAAGGCGACGCGTGCGCGCGCGGCCTCGGCCTCGAGGCGGATATCGGCGACGCTGGCGCGAGCGTCGCGCAGCGCGTCTTGCAGGCGCTCCACCTCGGCTTTCGCAGCGGTGTAGGCCGCGCTCTCGGTCTCGGGGCGGGGCGGGACATAATCGCTGCGCGTGCTGACGCCCCCCATGCGCGCGCCGTCAAGCGTGACGCGGATCGCGGCAAGCGGCGTGCCTTCGGGCAGATCGGCAAGGATCAGATCATGCGCGCCCGCAGGCACCGCAAAAGGCACCTCCCGGATGACGCTTGCGCCCTGCGGGTAGAGGGTGACGGCGCTCACCCGGCTGGTGAGGGGGATGTCGTCGGCAAGTGCGGCAAGGGGCAGGCAGGCAAGGCAGAGGGTGAGGGCACGCATGGGACACTCCTGAAAATCGCATGGCGGGACTGTCGGGCCGGGCGCGGCAAAGCGCAAGCGGGTGGAACGGGTCTGCGCGAATTAACGCCGCTTTCCGCAGCAAGCCGCGCGGCCTGGCACAAACGCAAACGGGCGCGTCCCCATCGGGCGCGCCCGGTAAATTCGTTCGGACAGGCTCAGCCCTTTTTCAGAACGCGCGCGCCCAGCGTCTCGGCGATCTGCACCGCGTTGAGCGCCGCCCCCTTGCGCAGGTTGTCGGAGACGCACCAGAGGTTCAGCCCGTTGTCGATCGTGCTGTCCTGCCGGATGCGGCTGATGAAGGTGGCGTAATCGCCCACACATTCGATCGGCGTGACATAGCCGCCATCCTCGCGCTTGTCGATCACCATGATCCCCGGCGCCTCGCGCAGGATGTCGCGCGCCTCGTCCTCGTCGAGATGGTCCTCGAACTCGATATTGATCGCCTCGGCATGGCCGACAAAGACCGGCACGCGCACGCAGGTCGCCGTCACCTTGATCGAGGGGTCGATGATCTTCTTGGTTTCGACGACCATCTTCCATTCTTCCTTGGTCGAGCCGTCCTCCATGAAGACGTCGATATGGGGGATGACATTGAAGGCAATCTGCTTGGTGAATTTCGTGGCAGGAACGTCGGCCGTCGGATTGTAGACGGCCTTGGTCTGATCCCAGAGCTCGTCCATGCCCTCCTTGCCCGCGCCCGAGACCGATTGATAGGTCGAGACGACAACGCGCCTGATGCGGGCGCGGTCATGCAGCGGCTTCAGCGCCACCACCATCTGCGCGGTCGAGCAGTTGGGATTGGCGATGATGTTCTTTTTCGCGTAGCCGAGAACCGCCTCGGGGTTCACTTCGGGCACGACAAGCGGCACGTCGGGATCGTAGCGGTAGAGCGATGAATTGTCGATCACGACACAGCCTGCCTTGGCCGCGCGGGGCGCGTAGATCTTCGTCGCGTCCGAGCCGATGGCGAAAAGCGCGATATCCCAGCCGGTGAAATCGAACGTGTCCAGATCCTTCGTCTTGAGGGTTCGGTCGCCAAAGCTCACCTCGGTGCCGAGCGACCGGCGCGAGGCCAGCGCGGCGATTTCATCGACCGGGAACTGCCGCTCGGCCAGGATGTTGAGCATTTCGCGGCCCACATTGCCCGTGGCGCCCGCGACGACGACCTTGTAACCCATGATATTGCCTCCAGTGCGGGGTTGCGGGGGCGTCATACAGGGAAGCGGCGCGGGATAAAAGCGGTTTGCTCAGTCAAGGCTGTCGCGGCTGAAGAGATAGAGCGCGAGGCCAAGCGCCAGCGCGCCCGCGAAAAGCGCGAAGATCGCCACGTGACCGGCCAGCGCGCCCTGTGCCGAGGCGGCGGCGTGGAGCGGGCCGGAGGCGAATTGCGCCACCCCCACCCCGCCGATGCCGAAAAGATTGAGCAGCGTCACCCCGCGCCCTGCCAGGTGCGGCGGGATGAAGGCGCGCCCATGCGCCACGATCACCGGAAAGGACGCCCCTGCAAAGCCTATCAACGCAAGCAGGGCCACCGACAGGACAAGGCTCCGGTCCGGCCAGAGGATCAGCGCGCCAAGCGCCAGCGCCGCCAACAGGTTGCCACCGAAGACCACCCATTTGCGGGTGCGCAATATCCGGTCGAGCGGCCCATAGGCGAATGTGCCCGCGATCATCGCCAGCCCCATCACCAGCGTCGCCTGCCCCACCTGCCCGGTATCGAGCGCAAAGACGTCGCGCAGATAGGGCCCGGCCCACAGACCGCGCAGCGCCGCCGAGGGCGCGTAGGCCACGAACATCAGCGGCAGGATCGCCCAGAGCGCCGGCATCCCGAGCAGGTCGAGCACCGAGCCGCGCGCCTCGCCGGTCACGGCCCCGGGGTCGCGCACCAGCGCGGCGATCCCCGCCGCGACCGCCGCCGACAGCCCCGCCAGCCCCCAGAGCGCGGCGCGCCAGCCCACGGTCTCGGCGGCCCAGGCCATCGGCCAGGCCGCCACCAGGTTGCCGACCGATCCGACCCCCAGCATCAGCGCCGCCAGCGTCGCGAATCGCGCGGGCGGAAACTCGCGCGCGAAGATGTAGAACGAGGACATCAGCACCGGCGAACAGCCCGCCCCGATCAGTGCCATGGCAAGGCTCACATGCAGCGGCGCGCTCGCCAGCGCGAAGATCGCGGCACCCCCGCCCCCGCCGACAAGCAGCAGCGCGGCGGCCGTGCGGCGCGGCCCGATCCGGTCGAGCGACCACCCCACGGGGATCTGCATCAAGGCAAAAACCACGAACCACAGGCCGGAGGCAAAGGCGAGATCGTCGGGCGTGGTGCCGATATCGCGCTCCAGCGGGCCGCTGAGCACGGCGAGAAAGGCGCGAAAGAACTGGCTCAGCACATAGGCGAGGCACAAAAGCACAAGACCGGCGCGCATCCCCCTCAGCCCTCCGCGCGCGCGATCAGCACATCGACATGCGCCGCCACGCTCTCGGCCAGCGCGTCGAGGTCATAGCCGCCCTCCAGGCAGCTGACCAGCCGCCCGCCGCAATGGGTATCGGCCAGATCGCAGAGCCGCTCGGTGACCCAGGCGAAATCCTCCGTCTCCAGCCGCAGATCGGCCAGCGGATCGGCGCGATGCGCGTCGAACCCGGCGGAGACGAGGATCAGCTCGGGACGAAAGGCGGCGACGCGGGGAAAGACCTTTTCCTCGTAGGCGCTGCGGAACCCGTCCGAGCCGGTGCCGGCGGCGAGCGGCACATTGAGAATCGTGTCATGCGGCCCGGTCTCGTCGGCGGCGCCGGTGCCGGGCCAGAACGGGAACTGATGCGACGAGGCGAAGAGCGCGCGCGCATCGTCCTCGAGCAGGTCCTGGGTGCCGTTGCCGTGATGCACGTCGAAATCCACCACCGCGACGCGGGCCAGCCCGTGATGGTCCAGCGCATGTTTTGCCGCCATGGCGACATTGCCAAAGAGGCAAAAGCCCATCGGCGTCTCGCGCTCGGCATGGTGCCCCGGCGGACGGATGGCGACAAAGGCGTTGCCCACCTCGCCCGAAAGCACCAGATCGACCGCGGATACCGCGCCACCGGCGGCGCGATGCGCGGCCTGGAGGCTGCCGGGTGACATCCATGTGTCGGCGTCAAGTTTCGTGCGGCCCTCGACGGGGGCGGCGGCGCGAATGCGCTCGACATAGCGCCGGGGATGGACGCGCAAGAGATCGTCCTCGGCCACGAGGGGGGCAACCACGCGGCGCAACTCCTTGCCCTCGAGCGCGTCCATGATCCGCGAGAGCCGCGCCACCTGCTCGGGATGGCCTCGCGGTGTGAGATGGTCGAGGCAGTCGTCATGGGCAATCAGGGCAGTGGTCATCGCGCTCCTCCGTTCTGCCGCGAAAAGACCCTTTTTGCGCGCGCTTGTCCAGTGCGGGCGTATCGGCGCGGGCAATCCCTGTTCCGGGGCAGCGGGGCAACCGGCGTGGCTTATTCGGCCAGCTTCTCCTCGATGATCGCCTTGAGATCGGCATAGGCCATGTTGCCGTATTTCTTCTCGTTGATGATGAGCGTCGGCGTGGAATTCACCTCATGCGTGGCGGCGTTGTCCTGATACCAGGCGACGAGCGCCTGCGCCTTGTCGCTGTCATTGAGGCAGGCTTCGAGCGCATCGGGCTCGATCCCCGCGAGGCGGCCGATCCGGCGGAGATTGTCGGCGATGGCGGTGGGCTCTCCCTGCGCCCAGTCGCGCTGCCGCTCGTAGAGCATCTCGGCGATGCCGAAGAATTTCTCCGGCCCGCCGCAGCGCGCCACCATCGAGGCCCACAGGCCGAAGCGGTCGAAATAGACATCGCGGTAGATGAAGTGGACCTTGCCGGTGTCGATATAATCGGCCTTCAACTGCTTGAGCGGGCCGTTGTGGAAATCGGCGCAATGCGGACAGGTGAAGGAGGCGTATTCGATGATCGTCACTTTCGCATCCTCGGGGCCCATGGTCATTTCCGGGATCGCGCTCTCTTGTGCGGCCAGCGGCGCGGCGAGCGAGGCAAGCGCCAGCGCACCGGCGGTGAAAAGATGTTTCATCAGGGTCATGGTCTGTCCTTGTTCGATCTGGTCAATACGTTGTGCGCAAGCCGCTCCAGCGCGGCGCGCAGGCTGTCATCGGCGACGGGGGCGACGATCTCTTCCGCGCGGGCGCGGGTTTCGGGGGCGGGGGCTTTCGGCATGGTCCGGCGCCGGTGGGTGAAATCCGCCTGCCCCTCGGCAAAGCCCGTGGGCGCCGTCTGCGTCAGGCGTATCCGCGCGATGGCGTTATAGCCGTAAACCGCGTTGATTCGCTCGCGCAGCGCCTCTTTCTGCATCTCCAGCACGGGGGCCTGCGCGCCGGTGGTCAGCAGGGTCAGCGTCGCGCCCATGCCCTGCCGCCCGTAGGAAATATCGACCGGGCGCGCGATGGCGGCGATGGCTTCGCCCGCGACCTCTGGCCAATGGGTGAGCAGGCGCGTCTGCGCGAAGCCGCGCGATTCGGCCGCGCGGCGAATGCTCGGCTGCAACAGCGCCGAGGTGCGCTTGAAGTTTCTTGATCCGGTCTGGCGCGTGGCCATGCTTGGCGCTCTCCCTGCTGGCGCTAATCTATGGCATGTGGCAGGGGATGAAAGACCCGATTGCAGGCGAAGGGATAAACTATGCGTCAGGCCGCCGATCCGGGGGCGTTGCTGGAGTGGTACGATACCCATGCGCGCGATCTGCCGTGGCGTGTCGGGCCCGGCGCGCGGGCGCGCGGCGTGCGGCCGGATCCGTATCGCGTTTGGCTCTCGGAGGTGATGCTGCAACAGACCACGGTGGCGGCGGTCAAGGCGTATTACGAGCGGTTCACGGCGCTCTGGCCCGATGTGGCGGCGCTTGCGACGGCAGAGGACGGGGCCGTGATGGGGGAATGGGCGGGGCTTGGTTATTACGCGCGGGCGCGCAACCTGTTGAAATGCGCGCGGGTGGTGGCGGGCGCGCATGGCGGGCGCTTTCCCGACACGCGCGAGGGGCTGATGGCGCTGCCGGGGATCGGCCCCTATACCGGCGCGGCAATCGCGGCGATCGCCTTTGACCGGCCCGAGGTGGTGGTCGATGGAAATGTCGAGCGGGTGATGGCGCGGCTGCATGACATTCGCACGCCCGTGCCCCGCGCCAAGCCGGCGCTGATCGAGGCCGCCGCACGGCTGACGCCCGAAACCCGGCCCGGCGACTATGCGCAGGCGGTGATGGATCTGGGGGCCACGATCTGCACGCCGCGCGCGCCTGCCTGCGGGATATGCCCGTGGCGCGCGCCCTGTGCCGCGCGGGCGGCGGGGGTGGCCGGGGAACTGCCCGCGCGCCTGCCGAAGGCGCCCAGGCCGGTGCGGTTCGGCCATGCCTATGTGGCGCGGCGCAGGGATGGCGCATGGCTGCTGGAGCGGCGGCCCGAGAGCGGGCTTCTGGGCGGGATGCTGGGCTGGCCCGGCAGCGACTGGGGCGAGAAGGCCCCGGAGCCTGCGCCGCCGGTCGCGGCACAGTGGCGCGACACGGGCGCCGAGGCGCGGCACACCTTCACCCATTTTCATCTGCGGCTGCGCGTGCATGTCGCCACGGTTGGCCCTGACTCGGTGCCCGAACGGGGCGATTTCACGCCGCATCGCGTGTTTCGCCCCGCGTCGCTCCCCACCGTCATGCGAAAGGTATTTGACCTTGCTCAAGGCGCGTTCGACACTCCGGCGCAAGACTGGCCGAAACCCGCAAGGAGAATGCCATGATCCCCGCCGCACAGGTCGCCCGCCTGCAAGGCGCCCTGCCGTTCTGGATGTCCTTCCTGCTGGTGCCGGTGGCGATACTCGGCGCGGTGCATGGCGGCTGGACGGTTCTGCTCCTGCCGGTGGTGACGTGGTATTTCTTTTCCATCCTCGACGCCGTTCTCGGCAGCTATACCGAAAACGCCGATCCGGGGACGCGCGAGGATCAGCTTTTCTGGTATCGCGCGATCACGCTTTGCTGGGCGCCGGTGCAATTCGCGCTGCTTTTCTGGATGATCTGGTATGTGACCGGGCCGGGCGACGCGCATCTCTCGCCGCTGGAAGCCATCGTGCTGTTTTTCGGCCTTGGGGTGATCACCGGCACTGTTGGGATCAACTACAGCCACGAATTGATGCATCAGAAAAACCGGGGCGAGCGGTTTCTGGGCGATGTGCTGCTGGCGATGGTGCTTTATTCGCATTTCCGCTCGGAGCATTTGCAGGTGCATCACCGCCATGTCGGCACGCCACGCGATCCGGTGACGGCGCGCTATAACGAGGGGTTTCACCGCTTCTTTCCGCGTGTGCTGCGCGACTGCTGGCGGTCCGCCTTCCGCGCCGAGCGCGAGATGCTGGCGCGCAAGGGGCGGCCCTGGCATGATCCGGGCAACCCGTTCTGGCGCTACTGGGCGTTGCAGGGCGTCATGCTCCTGCTGGCGGTGGTGATCGGCGGCTGGGTGGGGCTGAGTCTGTTTCTGTGGCAGGCGGTCGTGGCGGTCTGGCAGCTGGAACTCGTCAATTACATCGAGCATTACGGCCTGACGCGCAAACATCTGGGCGATGGCAAGTATGAGCATGTCAAGCCGCGCCACAGCTGGAACGCGGCGCATCGCGCGACGAACTGGCTGCTCATCAACCTGCAACGCCATTCCGACCATCATTACAAGCCCGACCGCCGCTTTCCGCTGTTGCAGAACCATGATGAGGCCGAGGCCCCGCAACTTCCCTATGGCTATCCGGTGATGACCATGGCGGCGATGGTGCCGCCCCTGTGGCGGCGGGTGATGAACCCTCGGGTGAGGCGCTGGCGGGCGATGTATTATCCCGAGATCAGCGATTGGCGGCCCTACAACACGGCCACGAACCCGATGCCGAGATAAGGGAGCCCCCGCGCGCCGGAGCGTGCGGGGGGGGGGGCGCTGTCAGGCCGGAGCGTGTGCCGCTCTCAGCTATCCTTGCGGTGCTTGATCGGTGCCCAGAGGCGCTTGTTGGTAAGGTAGAGCAGCACCGACAGAACGGTGAGGAAGATCACCCCGGTGAGGCCCGCCTGTTTGCGCGCCATCATCTTGGGTTCCGCTGCCCACATCAGGAAAGCCGCCACATCCTCGGCCTGCTGTTCCAGCGTGGCCACGGTGCCGTCGTCATATTCGACATCGTCGCCCCAGAGCGGCTGTGCCATGGCGGTCCAGCTACCCGGCACGGTGTGGTGGCCGTGCTCGTCCTTGCACTCGTCGGGAAAACCGCCGGCGGTGAAGGCGGCGTTATAGCTGCCGGGGAAATCCTCGGGAGCGCATTCCGGCGCCTCGTGATAACCGACCATCAGCGAATAGATGTATTCCGGCCCGCCCATGCCCTTGAAAAGCTGGGCCAGGCCCGTGCCATAGGGCCCGTGGAAGCCCGCGCGCTTTTTCGCCATGAGCGACAGGTCCGGTGCCCCGGCCGAGGTCACGGCTGGAAAGTGATCGGTCGGCTTGGCCGGACGGAAATCGTCGATCTCCGGGTCGAAAACCTCGAACTGCGCGGAATAGGCAAAGACCTGATCCTGCGGCAGGTGCGGTCCGCCCTCGTCGCCGAGCGTGCGCAAGGGCACATATTGCATCCCGTGGCAGGCCGCGCAGACCTGGGTATAGACCATCAGTCCGCGCTGAAGCTGGATCTGGTCGAACGTGCCGAACGGACCCTCGAAGGAAAAGGCGACATCCTCGATATGCCCTTCCGCCCCGGCGGCAAGCGCGCCCCCCGCCGACAGCGACAGGGCCGCAAACGCCGCGATGCCTGTTTTCTTGAACATTGTCATCCGTCCTTTCTTACTCGGCGGGCGTCTGGGCTTGGCCGTAATGCGCCTCGAAATCCTCTTCGATGGTCGCGGGCTGCGGCTCTGGTTTCTCGATCACGCCCAGAAGTGGCAGGATCACGAGGAAATAGGCGAACCAGTAGGCCGAGCCCATCAGCGCGATATAGGGATAGATCCCCTCTGCCGGCATCGCGCCCACCCAGGTCAGCACCACGAAGTTGACCGCGAAGAGCCAGAACCACCACTTGAACATCGGACGATAGCGGCCCGAGCGCACCGAGGAGGTGTCAAGCCAGGGTGCCAGCGCCATCACGATGATCGCGCCGAACATGGCGATCACGCCAAAGAACTTGGCGTCGATGATCCCGCCGGTGATCCAGTTGAAGAACATCACCACCCAGACATCGCCGGTAAAGGCGCGCAGGATCGCGTAGAACGGCAGGAAATACCATTCCGGCACGATGTGCGCGGGCGTCACCAGCGGGTTGGCCTCGATATAGTTGTCGGGATGGCCGAGATAGTTGGGCATGAAGCCGACGATTGCGAAGAACACCACCATTATCACGGCGAGCGCGAAGAGATCCTTGATGACGAAATAGGGCCAGAAGGGCACGGTGTCCTTCTCCGCCTCGGCCCTGGAGGTGCGGCGCACCTCGACCCCGGTGGGGTTGTTGTTGCCGGTGGTGTGGAAGGCCCAGATATGCAGCACCACCAGCGCCGCGATCACGAAGGGCAGCAGGTAATGCAGCGAGAAGAAGCGGTTGAGCGTGGGATTGTCCACCGCCGGTCCGCCCAGAAGCCAGGTCTGGATCGCGTCGCCGACGAGAGGGATCGCGCCGAACAGGCCGGTGATCACCGTGGCGCCCCAGAATGACATCTGCCCCCAGGGCAGCACATAGCCCATGAAGGCGGTGCCCATCATCAGCACATAGATCAGCATCCCGATGATCCATGTCACCTCGCGCGGGGCCTTGTAGGAGCCGTAGTAGAGACCGCGGAAGATGTGCAGATAGACCGCGAAAAAGAACAGCGACGCGCCGTTCATGTGCAGATAGCGCAGGAAATGCCCGCCGTTCACGTTGCGCATGATGTGCTCGACCGAGGCAAAGGCCAGATCCACATGCGGCGTGTAATGCATTGCGAGGATGATGCCGGTGACGATCTGAAGCGCAAGGCAGAAGGTCAGGACGATCCCCCATATCCACATCCAGTTGAGATTCCTGGGGGTGGGAATCATCAGCGTGTCATAAAGCAGCCCGACGATGGGAAGGCGCGAGTGGAGCCATTTCGCCCCGCTGCTCGTCGGCTCGTAATGGTCGTGCGGAATACCGGACATGCGCGCGTCTCCTTATCCGAGCTGAATCGTGGTGTCGTCGAGGAACTGCGCCACCGGAATCCACAGATTCTCGGGCGCGGGTCCGCGGCGGATGCGGCCCGACGTGTCGTAATGCGAGCCATGGCAGGGGCAGAACCAGCCGCCGAAATCGCCCGCGCCGTCGCCGATGGGCACACAGCCCAGATGGGTGCAGACGCCGATCATCACCAGCCATTCGCCCGCCTCGTCCATCGTGCGGTTCTGGTCGGAGGCATCGAGCGCCATATTGTTGCGGTTCTGCGCGTTCTGGTCGGGCAGTTGCGAGAGCTCCACCGCGCGGGCGGCCTCGATTTCCTTTTCGGTGCGACGGCGGATGAACACCGGCTTGCCGAGGAACTTGATGCTGATCTGCGTGCCCGGCTCTACGCCCGACACGTCCACGCGGATCGAGGACATCGCCTGAACGTCGGCCGAGGGGTTCATCTGGTTGATGAGCGGCCAGATGGCCGCGCCAGCGGCGACCGCACCCGCCCCTGCTGTGGCGTAATAGAGGAAATCCCTCCGGGTGCCTTCGTGATCTTCTGCGTGGGACACGAGGTTTGCTCCATCTTGTCAGTGCCGATATGCCGTTAACGGCGTATGTCGCGCCAGAGACGGATCTCCGACGATAATGCGCGTGTATCTAACGAGCGTTTGTCAAGCCGTCCAGCCTGCAATGCCGCCTCAATCGCGCAAAGCGCGCTTGTGTCGCGCCTTGTCAAGGGCTTCTCAGCCCATGGGGGCGGTCCGGGCCATGCTGTCGCGCGCCGCAATGCCTTCATACCAGGCGGCGAGCGCCGGGTGACCCGTCCGCCAGCCGCGCGCGTCGAAGCGAAAATCGATATAGCCGAGCGCGCAGGCCAGCGCGATCTGCCCCATGTCGAGCGGCCCGGCGAGGTGGCTCATCCAGCGCGCCTCGAGCGCGTCGAGCGCGCGGGCGATCTTGGCCCATTGCGCCTCGACCCATGCCTCCGAGCGCGCGCCCTCGGCGCGCAGGCGTGTCTCATAGATCATGAGAACGCACGAGTCCATGATCCCGTCGGCGGTCGCCTCCAGCGTCAGCACGTCCCACAGTCGCGCCTCGGGATAAAGCCCGGCCCCCGCTTGCGCGTCGAGATAGCGGCAGATCACCCGGCTGTCGTAGATCGCGGGGCCGTCGTCGCGCAAGAGCGCGGGGATCCTGCCCAGGGGGTTCGCGGAAATCACCTCGGGCGGGGTATCAAGCGGGGAGGTGGTCACTGGGATCTCGGTCACCTGATCGGCAAGGCCGGTCTCGTGCAAGAGGGCGCGCACCTTGCGAACGAAAGGCGAGAGGGGAGAGGAAACGAGTTGCATGGGCCGGGGCTCCTGTCTGGCATCGCGCAGACGCTAGGCCGGGGCAGGGCGCGTGTAAAGCGACTCTGGTTTCGTCGGGGCCGTGATATTCAGGTCCAGACATGCGGCCACCGCTCCCGAAGGGGGGCCTGCGTTCAACGCATTCAGCCCGCCAGAAGCTGCGTCGCGGTGTGCCCGGTGACAAGGGCGGGCACGATCGTGCCCTCGGCGCGGTCGCTGTCGAACAGCACTTCGGCGAATTGCTCGGTGCGGCCCATGCGGGGGCTTTCCATCAGCACGGCGTGCCTTTGCCCCTGCTGCGCCGCCAGATGCGCCGTGACCCGCGCGGCACCGGCCTCGCGCAGCCGCGCCGCGCGCGCCTTGATCGCGCGCCCATCGACCTGCGGCATCCTTGCTGCGGGTGTGCCGGGGCGGGGCGAATAGGGAAAGACATGCAGCCAGGTGAGGTGACATTCCTCCACCAGCCGCAGCGAATTGGCGAAATGCGTCTCGGACTCGGTGGGAAAGCCCGCGATGATATCGGCGCCAAAGGTCATGTCGGGGCGCAGGCGCCGCGCCTCCTCGACAAAGCGGATCGCGTCGTCGCGCAGATGGCGGCGCTTCATCCGCTTGAGGATCAGGTCATCACCATGTTGCAGGCTCAGGTGCAGATGCGGCATGAGGCGCGGCTCGGTGGCGATGGCGAGTATCAGGTTCTCATCCACCTCGATGGAATCGATCGAGGAAATCCGCAGGCGTGCAAGATCTGGCACCAATCGCAGGATGCGCATCACCAGATCGCCCAGTCGCGGCGCGCCGGGCAGGTCCGCGCCCCAGCTTGTCAGGTCCACGCCGGTCAGCACCACCTCGTTATAGCCCTTGTCCACCAGCCGCTTGACCTGGTCCACCACGACACCCGCGGGGACAGAGCGCGAATTGCCCCGGCCATAGGGGATGATGCAGAAGGTGCAGCGGTGGTCGCAGCCNNTGCAGAAGGTGCAGCGGTGATCGCAACCGTTCTGCACCTGGCAGTAGGCGCGCGAGCGGGTGCCGAAGCCGTCGATCAGGTGGCCGGCGGTCTCGGTCACCGACATGATGTCATCGACCTGCACACGCTCGGTCCGGCCGATGAAATCGGCGGCAAGGCGGGTCCATGTGTCCGCGCGCATCTTCTCGGCATTGCCGATGACGGCATCGACCTCTTCCATCGCGGCAAAGGTCTCAGGTTCGGTCTGCGCGGCGCAGCCGGTGACGATAAGGCGCGCCTGCGGGTTCTCGCGGCGCAGGCGGCGGATCTCCTGCCGTGCCTTGCGCACGGCTTCACTGGTCACCGCGCAGGTATTGACCACCACCGCGCCGTGCAACCCTGCCTCGGCGGCGAGCGCCTTCATCGCCTCGGTCTCGTAGGCGTTGAGACGACAGCCGAGCGTGGCGAACCGGGGCGTGCTCATGTGTTGGCCTTCAGGAACTCGGGCGTCAGCACGCCGCTGGCCACATGCGCCGTCTCGCCGGTCATCCAGACGCCATCGTCGCGCCACTCTACCTCGAGCGTGCCTCCGTCGAGCGTGATCCGCACCCGCCGCCCGGTCAGCCCGCGCCGCGCCGCCGCGACCGCCACCGCGCAGGAGGAGGAACCCGAGGCGAGCGTCACGCCGACGCCCCGCTCCCATACCCGCATCCGCAGGTGATCCGGGGCGATCGGGCTGGCCACCTGCACATTGGTGCGCTCGGGGAAAAGCGGGTGATGCTCGATGCGCGGGCCGATTTCCTCCAGCGCCACCGACTCGGCATCGGCCACGAAAAAGGTGCAGTGCGGGTTGCCCATGCCGGTCGCCACCGGGTCGCCCTCGATGGGCAGGTGGTCGGTGTCCGTTGCGCGGGCAAGCGGAATGTCGCGCCAGTCAAGCTGCGGCTGCCCCATGTTGACCGAGGTGAGGCCGCCGCCCGCATCGACCGCCTCCAGCATCCCGCGCGCGGTGGTGAGCCGGAGCGCCGCCTTGCCGCTCTCGTTCATCAGGTGCCGCGCGATGCAGCGCGTGGCATTGCCGCACGCCGCCGAGTCGGAGCCGTCGGCATTGTAAAAGGTCAGATGCGCATAGGCGCCCTCGGCCGCCTCGATGACGGCAAGCTGATCGAAGCCCACCCCGCGATGCCGGTCGGCTATGGCGCGGATGAGCGCAACCGAGAGCGCAGGCGCGCGCGCCCGCCCGTCGAGCACGACAAAGTCGTTGCCCAGCCCGTGCATCTTCATGAAGGGCAAACCTGTATCCGCGCGCATATCCATCGCCCGCGCATATACGCCCGCGCCGCGCCGATTTCCAGCACCCGCGAAAGCCGCCGCGTTTTCGGGGTTGACCCCTCGCGCCCGCCTTTCTAGATAGCGCCTCTAGTGGGCCGTTAGCTCAGTTGGTAGAGCAACTGACTTTTAATCAGTGGGTCGCAGGTTCGAATCCTGCACGGCTCACCACTAAACCCCAAGAAAACAAGAGGTTAAGGATAGCACGAAGCTAAGCCCTTCCCTCCTGTTTTGCCCTTGTCACCGGATTTGTCACCAGATTTCGCGCAGCTTGTCACCAGCCCGGATTCGGTCCCAATGCCCGGCCCCATGCGGGCGGTGATACCGGTAAGGTGAGTTCAGGATTTCTTGCGCCGCGAAGTGAGAAAGGAAAAGTTCACTACCGGTTCACGGTCTGCGGTCGGATCGGCGGCATTGGCACCAGAACGCGGCTTGCGTTGCCGCCTCGGGTGAGGCACGATCAGGGCATGACGTTCAACAGTTTTCGCCGCTTCCTCTATACCCTCGCCAAGTATCTCGGCGGTGCGCAGGCGGTCACGTCCAGGCGCAAGGGCGCGGTCTCCCGTCGCGTAGGTCGCAGGATAGCAGGGCGCATCACCGGCAAGGGTTTGGGCAAGCTGTTCAAGTGATCTAAGCAGCCTGCATCAAGCGGCGGAATCTCTCGGGGTCAAACCGCTCGGCCACCGCCTGCGGATCAAGCCCGGCCAAGGTGCAAACCGCTTCAAAGTCGGTCGATCCTATCCAGCCTGCATCCTTGCCCCGCGCAGCGTCGTGAAGGGCATGTGCCAATATCGCGTGCCAAAGCCGGGCCTCTGGCGATCTGGTCATTGCCGCCGCGCCCCCTCAGCTTCAAGGCGGGCGCGTTCGCGCTGCATTTCGATCAGCAGGCGGTTGACGTGCTCCTGCGCGGCCTGTGCGGCCTCGTGCGGCGTCTTGCCCTCGGCGCGGGCCTTGGCCTCTGCCGCCGGGCCTTCGCGCCTCAGCACGCTGTCCGTGAGCCGGTCGAAGGCGTCCATCATGCGGGTGTGAGCCGCGCGGGCATATGGTGGCAGGTGATCGCCAGTCATGAGAAATATCCCGTCGCAAGATCGTCGCGCAGATCAGGCAACCCCGAAACCTTCGCGCGGGCCGATGGTGTCAGCCCGAATTCAGACAAGAGCGATTGCAGCCGCCGCGCCGCGTCATTGCGCTGCGCCACCGCCGGGTGAGCGCGAAACATCGTGGCCCCCGCCTCGGTCTGGCATTCATATGTCGCCCCGTGCCGGGCAATTGTCTGGCCTGCCTCGATCCATTCGGCCAGCGTCTCACACAAAAGCCCGAGGGCGGTCAGGTCGCCATCCGATAGCACGCCCAATCCGGCCAGCAGATCGGCCAATTCAGGCCAATGTGCCCGCGCGCGATCAGACAGAAAAGCAGGCGGCGCGGTGCCGCTCAGTCGGGCGGGCGTGGCCTCGGTGGGCTTACCGCGCGTCGTGCCGGTCACGGCCTTTAGGTGTGTTGGCTTGGGCTTTCGGGCCATCGGGGTTTTTTCCTTTCATTCCTGCACGCTCAAAAACAAAGTCCCATGCCGCCGGTATCCCTATTGCGCC
>DIUD01000027.1 GCA_002428225.1 Roseovarius sp. UBA6167
TCATCGAATAGAGCCGGTTGCGCCCGGTCTTCGGCGTCCACGTCACCAGCTCGTCGATGGAGCGCAGCGCGCGCTCGCGGATCGTGGTGCCATAGGTGTCCTGCCCGTCGCCCACGGCGCGGTCGATGGCGGCGAANNGCGACAAACCATTGCGGCGTGTTGCGATAGATCACCGGCGCCTTGGAGCGCCAGCTATGCGGATAAGAATGCCTGATCTTGCCACGCGCCAGAAGCCCGCCCACCTCGGCCAGCTTGTCGATGACGGCCTTGTTGGCATCGCCCTCGCGGCCCTTGCGATCGAGGATGTATTTGCCGCCAAAGAACGGCAGGTCGGGCCGGAAAGAGCCGTCATCCATCACGTTATAGGTGATGACCTGGTCCAGCATCCCGAGGCCCCGGTAAAGCTCGTATTCCTCCATCCCGTGGCTGGGCGCGCAATGCACGAATCCGGTGCCTTCCTCGTCGGTGACGAAATCGGCGGCGCGAAAATCGCGCGGCTCGTCCCATTCGCCGTTCGATCCTTCGGCATGGGCGAGCGGGTGTTGCAGCGAGAGCGCCGCCAGTTCATCGGCGGTGACGTCGCGGATACGGCGCCACATGCCCTCTTCCAGCCGCGCGCGGGCCATCACGTCGGCCGCCAGCTTGTCGGCGAGGATGAAACGGTCGCCGACATTGGCCCAGCACTCATCGGGGGTGCCCGTCACCTCGTAGAGGCCGTAGGCGATGTCCTTGCCGTAAACCACCGCCTTGTTCGATGGCATGGTCCAGGGGGTCGTGGTCCAGATGACCACATGCGCGTTCTCCAGGTCGCCCGTGCCCTCGAGCACGGCGAACTTCACCCAGACCGTGAAGCTCTCCTTGTCGTGATACTCCACCTCCGCCTCGGCCAGCGCGGTTTTCTCCACCGGCGACCACATCACCGGCTTGGACCCCTGATAGAGCACGCCCGACATCAGGAATTTCTGAAACTCCTCCGCGATGATCCGCTCGGCGCGGAAATCCATCGTCAGATACGGCCGGTCCCAGCAGCCGGTGATCCCCAGCCGCTTGAATTCCTCGCGCTGCACATCAATCCAGCCTTCGGCGAATTTGCGGCATTCCTGCCGGAAATCGACGATATTCACCTCGTCCTTGTTCTTGCCCCTGGCGCGATACTGCTCCTCGATCTTCCATTCGATCGGCAGCCCGTGGCAATCCCAGCCGGGGATATAGCGCGCATCAAAGCCCATCATCTGCTGGGAGCGCACCACCATGTCCTTGAGGATCTTGTTCAGCGCGTGGCCGATATGCAGATGCCCGTTGGCATAGGGCGGCCCGTCATGGAGCGTGAAGGGCGCGCGCCCCTCAGCGCGCTCGCGCAGCGTGTCGTAAACCCCGATCCGCGCCCAGCGCGCCAGCCATTCAGGCTCGCGCGCAGGCAGGCCCGCGCGCATCGGGAACCCGGTTTCGGGCAGGTTGAGCGTGTCCTTGTAATCGGGCAGGTCGGCGCACATGGGGGCGTCCTTCGTCAGGTCCTGGAATTTCTGGGGAAGAGGCGGCGCGATCGCTCAAACGCCTGTGATCCCGGCGGCTCGATCTGGTCAGAGCGCCGGGCATGTAATTCGTATGATGATCGCGGCACAGTGCATCATGGCCCGCCTTATAGGCGCGCACCCGGCAGGCGTCCAGAGGGGGATTGCCGCGCGGCCCGCACCACCATGCGCCGTCATCCTCGGGCTTGACCCGGGGATCTCTTGGGCGGGGAGATCCTCGGGTCAAGCCCGAGGATGACACTGACCTCATGGCTTGCCCCGGTCGCCCCGAAACGCCACATAAGGGCCATGACCACCGCCCTGCCCCCGCGTTTTCCCGTCACCCGCCCCGAGATCGCGCGGGTGGTCGCGGCATTCTATGCGGCCGTGCGCGCCCATCCCGGCCTCGGGCCGGTCTTTGCCGCGCATGTCACCGACTGGCCCGCGCATGAGGCGAAGGTCGCCGATTTCTGGGCCAGCACCATCCTGCACGAGCGCGGCTATGACGGCTCTCCGATGGCGGCGCATGTCAAGGCGCGCAATGTGCAGCCGGGGATGTTCTCGACCTGGCTCGCGCTGTTCGATGCCACCCTCGCGCGCGAGCTTTCGCCCGAACAGGCCGCCGCCTGGTCGGCGCTGGCGCATCGCATCGGGCGGTCCCTGCGCGCGGGCGTGGTGGATCGCAGCACCCATCCGGGCGGCGTGCCAAGACTGCGCTGATCGCCCGCCCGCGCTATTTGCGCGCGATCGCCCAGGCACAGACGGGAAATTGCGGATCGTCGGTGAGATCGTCGGTTTCGGGATCATGGACCGGCGGCCAGATGTCTTCGAGGTTGCGCCGCGCGGCGGCGCGGTTGCCCCATTGGCGGGCGGTGATATCGGCCTCGGGAAATCCCGCCTCGACCAGCAGGTTCCGCAGCCCCCGCGCCGACCAGCGCGAGCAATCGACCGGATCGCCGTGATATGGGATGAAGAACGGCACGGCGAGCCAGAACCACCCGCCCTCGCGCAGCATCGCGCGCACGTTCTGCGTGGCGGCATAGGGCCGGTCGAGATGTTCCCACACCTGATTGGCAAGGATGATGTCATACTGCGCCACCGCGCCGCTCTCATCCGTGAACGGCCCCTTGCAGATGTCGTGGCGCGGATAGCGGTAGCGGGTATAGCTTTGAAACGTAAAGCGCCGGCCGAACTTGCCCGAGATTTCGGCCGCGTCCAGCGCCCCGGGCCCGAGCGCCTCGAGCCAGCGGCGCGTGGCCTTCTGCATGACGATACGGTTGAGACTGGCCATGATGCTTCCTTCCTGCGCGGTTCGGGCGCACGGGGGGAGGGGCGCGCCGCTACTCCTCGTCCACCAGCGAAAAGAGATGCGGCACCGCCGGGCAGGGCGCAAGCGTGTTGGCGGCCACGTCGCTGAGGCGGGTCTGGTGCAGGAAGACATAGACATGCGCGCTCAACCCCTCCCAGAGCCGGTTCGACAGCGATTGCGCGCGGCTCCCGCTCGCCCCGCCAGAGGCCCCCGCCCCCTTGTGCAGCGCATCCACCGTCTCATCCACCGCCGCCAGCACATCGGCCACGCGGATCTCGGATGCGGGCCGCGCCAGGCGGTAGCCGCCGCCGGGGCCGCGCACCGATGTCACCAGCCCGGCGCGCCGCAGCTTGACGAAAAGCTGTTCGAGATAGGGCAGCGAGATATCCTGCCGCCGCGACACCTCGCCCAGCGTGACCACGCAGCCGGCAGGCTGAAGCGCGATATCGACAAGCGCCACCATCGCATAACGCCCCTTGGTGCTGAGTTTCATGGCCCCTCCCCCGATCCTCACAGATTGACCTTGGCCGATACAGGGCTTATCTGCATCCGGATCGGTCCGGCACCGATCATATCCGAACCACGCCCAGGGATGCGAGAGCGAATGAGTCACATCGATCACCCGCGCGCGCAAGAAGGACAGTAGCACATGCCCGAGGTTATCTTTCCCGGCCCCGAGGGCCGTCTGGAAGGCCGTTACCATCCGCAACGCGACCGCGACGCGCCCATCGCCATAGTGCTGCATCCGCATCCACAATTCGGCGGCACGATGAACAACAAGGTGGTGTATAATCTCCACTATGCCTTCTACAACATGGGCTTTACCGTGCTGCGGTTCAATTTCCGCGGCGTGGGGCGCAGCCAGGGCGAATACGATCAGGGTCTGGGCGAATTGAGCGATGCCGCCGCCGCGCTCGACTACCTGCAATCCATGAATGCCAATTCCAAGCATTGCTGGGTGGCGGGTTTCTCCTTTGGTGCGTGGATCGGGATGCAGCTTCTCATGCGCCGGCCCGAGGTGACGGGGTTCATCTCGGTCGCGCCGCCCGCCAACATGTATGATTTCTCATTCCTCGCCCCCTGCCCCGCCTCTGGCCTGATCATCAACGGCACCGGCGACCGGGTAGCCCCGCCCGCCGATACCATCTCGCTGGTGGGCAAGTTGCAGGAACAGCACGGCATAACCATCACCCATGAAGAGATCGAAGGCGCCGACCACTTCTTCCAGGAGCCACATATGGACACGCTGATCGAGACGGTCTCGAGCTATGTAAAGCGCCGCCTGACCGAAACCACGCGCTGAGGGCCACGCCATGGGCATGACCGAGGACATGGCCGACGATCTGGCCCGCGATGTGCTCAAGGCGATCGAGGTGACCGGCGACGAGGACCTCTTTGGCGCGATCGCCAAGGTGCTGGCCGAAAGCTCTCAAACCGCCGAGGAGGCGTTCCTGACCGCCTTCCGCGTGCGCCGCGCCAACGCCAAGGCCCGCGCCCTGCTGGTGGAAAAGCTGCAGACGTTCAAGGCCGCGAAAGCCGGCGCGGCGCCGCCCCCGCCGGAAAGGACCTGATACGGCTGGCGCAAACGAAAAGGGGCGGTCGCCCGCCCCTTGCGCCGGGTCAGGACCACTCAGACGAAATTGAAAGTATCGTAGTTGTAGCTCATGTCGATCGCATTGACCGGCTGGACATTCGCGCTCGTTCCGCCGCCGGGGACCTCCGCGTCCGGCAGGGTGAACCCGATACCGTCGGGCAGATCATCGGCCGCTATTCCGTTGGTATTGTGGGCTCCAAAGGCGAAGAATTCCGTGGCCGCCTGATTGCCACCCTTGATCACCACGCCCAGGAGATCGGAATCCTCGGTGATGAACTCGTCATTGGCCACCAGCCAGTCCAGGATGGCGTCGATCGAATTGTCGAGATCGTCATCGAATGCGTTGGGCACATCGATCTTGACGGTATAGAACCCGTCGCCATCTGGCTTCGGCTTTTCATCCCCCGCGTCCTGATCGAAGACCAGAGTGATGTTCGAGATATC
>DIUD01000065.1 GCA_002428225.1 Roseovarius sp. UBA6167
TCGCGATCCTGAACGGCACGCTGGCTGGCGCCATCGGGTTTGGCCTGCAGCTCTGGGTCGCCGGGATCGTCCTCGGCCTCCTGGGCCACGTGGTCGCGGTCTGGGCCGCGCGGCGCGATCCGCTCGTCGTCGAGGTCGGACGTCGGCATCTGCGGCTGACGCCCACCACGGCAGCGACAATGCGCGACACCTCGGCAGGGGTGTGGAACTGCCCCTTGGATTTGCCCGCCTGGGTCGCAAAGTTGCGCTTCAGGTATTCATAGGCATCGCCCAGAATGTCATCGCCATCGGCGCGGTTCCTGGAAAAATTCAGATCTTCGCGGCTGAAAATATTGATCAACGTGGTCAGGGTGTTGATCATCTTGGTGCCGCGTCCGAATTTCTCGGGGTCGTTGAAAAACCGCGGTCGATCACGCCGAAAAGGTCGTTTTCCTCGGCAATGCGGGCGATGATCGTATCCATCCCCTCACCGATATCCTTGGAGCCACGCAGGGCCTTCATGTCGGTGAAAGACGCCCCCCCTGCGGCACCTCGATCAGCGCATCGGGCTGACCGGCGCGCTCCGAGACGTATTTCACGAACGAAAGGGTGAGTATGTAATCCTTGTAAAGCGAGGCATCCATGCCGCCGCGCAACTTGTCTCAGCCTTCCCGGAGGGGCCTGTAGATATCGCTTTTCTTGATCGCCATGCGGCGCGCCCCCTGTCGAATTTTTATGATTTATCAAAGGAATATAGATGTTTGTCGAAAAATGACAGATGAGAATGCCGCGACAATTTTTGGGCGTAAGCCTTTCATATCTGGCGATGTGAGGCGGCCATTGACGCTTGCCGCAACGCGGCCAAAGCGACATTATCCGCCAAACGCACCGCGATAAGGCCATTTATACCCATGTCCAAAAAGACCCTGAACCAAGCCAATCTTGAAAAGCTGGGCACGCAAAAGCTCGCGGCGCTGGTCATGGAGTTGGTGCAGGGAAGCGCGCCCCTTCAGCGGCGCGCACGGATGGAACTCAGCGCCGCCCAAGGCCCCCGTGAGGTGGCCGCCGACCTGCGCAAACGCTTTGCGTCGCTGCGGCGTTCAACCCGCTTCGTTGACTGGCGCAAGCAAAGGGCGCTGGTCAAGGATCTGGAGGGTCTGTTGGCGATGATCGAAACCACCATCGCCCCAGATGATGCGAACGACGCGTTCGAACTGCTCTGGTCACTCCTGCAACTGGCCCCCTCGATCTACGAGCGCACGGATGACAGCAACGGCATGATCGGTGGCGTCATGAGTGACGCGGTGGCCCTGATCGCAGAGATATCGCCCGCGATGTCCAAGGACCAGACCGCGCTGACCGAGCGCATCTTGGACGCTGTCGCCGATGCAGGCTATGGCGAGTTTGACGGGATCATTCCGGCGATGGCCGACGCACTTGGCGAGGACGGGCTTGAGCATCTCAAGCGGATCACCGACGTCTGGGCGGACGCAGCCACGACCGAGCAAGAGCTCGAACGATACCGGGGCTACGGCTTTGCGTCGTCGGCCGAAGACAGCCTGCGGCGCAACAAACAGCTGACGCGGTCGATCATTCTGGCGGATGTTGCGGACGCCCAGGGGGACGTGGACGCCTACATGGCCCGCTATTCCGCAGAACAGCTGACCTATGGCACCATCGCGCCGGATGTGGCGCGCAGGTTGCTCGATGCGGGACGCGTCGATGAGGCGTTTGGCATCATCACCCGCGCCCGTGCCGCCGAGGATGGCAAATCATTCCGGACGTTGCGCTACGATCTCGATGCGGTCCATGAGGAATGCCTTGAAAGGCTGGGCAAGACGGAGGAATTGAAGGCGCATCTTTGGGCCACCTTTGAGCAGACCCTGAGCGCGCCCAGCCTGCGGAAATACCTCAAGCTGCTGCCCGATTTCGACGATATCGAGGCCGAAGAGGCCGCGCTCGCGTTCGCGGAAACCTATCCGCATCTCGGTGCGGCGATCAGTTTTCTGGTGGGGTGGCCGTCTCATGACCGCGCGGCGCGGGTTGTGGTGGCGCGCGCCGATGCGTTGGACGGGAATTCCTATCACACCCTCTCCACGGCCGCCGACGCGCTCGAACCCGAGCACCCGCTCGCCGCCACGCTGATGCGCCGCGCCATGGTCCTCGATACGCTGACTGGGGCCAAGTCCAAGCGCTATCGCCATGCGGCGCGCCATCTGGCCGAATGTCAGGCCTGCGATGCCGCAATCGAGGATTACGGCGACCTTCCCCCGCACAGGCAGTTCCTTGAGACGCTCAAGCAGGACCATGGCCGAAAACACGGATTCTGGCGCTTGGTCGATCCGTAGGCGCGGTGCTTTGCCGACATCCAACATTGGTCTCCGGTGCTAGAGAATATTTGCAGAGAGAGTCAGAAGTGATCTGACGTTGATTGCACCATCCAAGCCGTCCGGATCACGCTCAGGTCATCAGCAACAGAACGTCTCAACCAACGAATTGTCGTAACAATTGCCCTTGCCGCTCAGTGAGATCCTGAAGCCGTGCTTTGACAGGCGTCGCTGATACTCGTTGGAAAAATATTGCGACCCGCGGTCCGTATGCGGCTTATGCCGATGTCGGCATAAAGCGCACACGGCGCGCGCCCAAACTGGCGACGAAAGCATGAAATCCAAACCCGCAAACTCTCGTTGCAAACGAGGGCGCCCCGGTGGCAGGACAGGGTTCTGCCATTCACAGGTTCTCGCCCCGGGAAATCCAAGTGGCGCCGTCGAACCCGCATGGATGAATTGCGGCCACTTGAGCGGACAGGCCCCCGAACGCGAGGTGTGGATATTCCCCGCGCTGCTTGCTAGACAGCGCCACGACACAGAAATCGCCGAGGATCGCCATGAGCGCCACCGCCCGCAAGACTGCCCCGCTGCCCGATGACATCAGGGCAATGAAGGGCCGCACGCCCATCGTCTCGCTCACCGCCTATACAACGCCGATCGCGCGAATGATGGATGCGCATTGCGATTTCGTGCTGGTAGGTGACAGTGTCGGCATGGTGCTGCATGGCCTGCCCTCGACGCTTGGCGTCACCATGGAAATGATGATCCTGCACGGGCAGGCGGTGGCGCGCGGCCTCTCTCGTGCGATGCTGGTCATCGACATGCCCTTTGGCAGCTACGAGGAAAGCCCCGCACAGGCGTTTCGCAACGCAGCCCGGATCATGCGCGAGACGGGGGCTGCGGCGGTCAAGCTCGAGGGCGGGCGGCACATGGCCGAAACCATCGCCTTTCTGGTGGCGCGCGGCGTGCCGGTGATGGCGCATATCGGCCTCACGCCGCAATCGGTCAACACGCTGGGCGGCTACAAGGTGCAGGGCCGGGGTGCTGCGGCGGAGGCGCTTCTGGCCGATGCGCGCGCGGTGAGCGCGGCGGGCGCGTTCTCGGTCGTGCTGGAAAAGGTTCCGTCCACGCTCGCCGACCGGATCACCGCTGAAATTCCCATTCCCACCATCGGCATCGGCGCCGGCGCGGGCTGTGACGGGCAGGTTCTGGTCGTCGATGACATGCTTGGCCTCTTTACCGCGTTCAAGCCGAAATTCGTCAAGCGCTATGCCACCCTCGGGCAGGATGGCGAGGCGGCGATTGCCGCCTATGCCGCGGAGGTGCGCGCGGGGGCCTTTCCCGCGCCCGAGCACGGTTTCGCCGAGGAGGCGCCGAATTGAGCGCGCCGATCCTGCGCCGCCTCACCGATCTGCGCGCCGCCACCCGCCCCTGGGTGCTGGCCGGAGAACGCATCGGCGTCGTGCCCACCATGGGCGCGCTGCATGACGGGCATCTCTCGCTCGCAGCCGCCGCCCGCGCCGCCTGCGACCGGGTGATCGTGACGATCTTCGTCAACCCCAGGCAGTTCAACAGCCCCGCCGACCTCGCCAACTATCCCCGCACAGAGGAGGCGGATGCGCGCAAGCTCGCGCGTTTTGACGTCGATGCGCTCTGGGTTCCGGATGGCGACCAGATGTATCCGCCCGCCTTCGCCACCACGGTTTCGGTCACCGGGCTTACGGATGTAATGGAAGGGGCCTGGCGGCCCGGCCATTTCGAGGGGGTGGCCACGGTCGTGACCAAGCTCTTTACCCAGACCTCGGCCACCGACGCCTTTTTCGGCGAGAAGGACTATCAACAGCTTCTGGTGGTGCGGCGCATGGCCGCCGATCTCGATCTGGGCGTGACGGTGCATGGCTGCCCAACGATCCGCGACATCGACGGGCTGGCGCTTTCCTCGCGCAACCTGCTCCTGTCGGACCGCGCGCGCTGCCTCGCGCCGCGCCTGCACGAAGAGATGGAGGCGATCGCCGAGGGGCTGCGGGCGGGCCGGCCATTTGCCCCCCTGCGCGAGGCGGCGCAGGCGCGGCTGGACAAGACCGGCTTCACCGGCGTTGATTACCTGGACCTGCGCGCGCAGGAGGATCTCGCCGCGCTCGAGAAGCCCGACCGGCCCGCGCGGCTCTTTGCCGCCGCCTGGCTCGCCGGGGTGCGGCTCATCGACAATATCGCGGTGCAATAGTCCAATCCCGAAACCCGCGCGGCGAAACGGGGGTGAACGGGTGATGACCCGGCCCCTTGCTCCGCGCTTACCAGCGGCGATGGCCGGACCGACGGTTCGCGTCGCCATGGCTGCGGCTGCCGTAATAGGGGCGGTAGGAATTACGCGAATGCGGTCGATAGCCGTATTTGCGCTGCTGCATGCGATAACCATAGGCACGGGCATGCGGCGGCGGCGCTGCATGGTAGCCGTGACCGCGATTGTAGCTGCGCGAGACATGGCCGCGATGCTTCTTGTTGTTGCGATCCGAGGCGAGCGTGGCCCCGACGATAGCGAGCGCCGCAGCGCCTGCGATGATGGCCGCCGTCTCGCCACGATCACGGGCCTGGGCGGGCGCGGCGGAAAAGCCGGTCGCGGCAATTGCGGCAGCGGCGACGAAGGCGATGAGTTTGCGTGTCATGTCGTGGTCCTTTCGGTTACGAGCAGTCTCATGAACAGCGCCGGGCCACTTGTGACTTGTGACGCGGGTTGTGACACCAGACATGGGCACCCGTGCCGGGACAGACAATAACGCCCCCATGCTATCGGATAACGCCCCGGATTCGGGCCGTTTGGCATCACGAGTCATTGAATAGCCTCGCACCATGGCGCATCTTGCGGGCATGATACGTCTCATGCGCCCCCTTGCCCTTGCCCTTGTCCTCAGCCTTGCCGCGCAGGCGGCGCAGGCGGCGTGCCAGGTCGAATACAAGGCCAAACGCGACAGGCCGTTCGAGCTTTTCTATGACGTGACCACGGTCAACGCGCCCTGTTCAGCCGCCGAAGGGGCCTTGCGCGCGCAGCTGGCGCGGCAGGGTTTGACCCTGCTCAAGATCATGTCGAAAAAGGAAAAATAGACATGACAGCGAAGGGGGGCGCGCGGTGCGCGGCCTGACAGCCACAGCCACAGCCACGGCCGCCGAGATGCGCCGTTCGGGCAATCGTGTCGTGGTGATCGGGGTCATCGCCATCGTCGCGATCCTCGCGCTCGCCGCCGTGTTTCTATTCCTGACCCTGCCCGACGGCAACGCCTTCAACGCGCGGGTCGAGCGGATATTCATCGAGAACGACGCGCTGACCGGCGAGGGCGAGATCAGGCTGCTGGAAATCCTCGCGCTCTCGGGCACGGCTTTCTCCGAAACACTTGTCAGTTACCGGATCGTCATGTTCGTTCTGCTGATCTTTGCGACCGCCCTTCTGGTGGCCGCGCTGGTGCTTCTGGTGGCGCTGGTGGCACTCAACCGCCGCATGGCCCAGATCGAGCGCGCGGGCATCCAGGTGGCTTCGCTGCATATCAGTCGAGAGGAAAAAACCGTCTATCTCAACGATATGGCCTTCAAGCTGACCGAGGCCGCCATCGAGACGCTGAGCGTGCTGGCCGAGGCGCGGCTTGACGGCGATGTGCTCAGCGGGGCCGAGATCGAGGCCATGATCTCGGGCCGCCGCCCCGAGGACTGCGAGGAGGCGGCAGGCGCCACGCGCATCAAGCGGCTGCGCGACGCGCTCGGCAACCAGCTTGTGACCGAATTGCTGGTCAAGAACATCGCCCGGCGCGGCTATGTCCTTGCGGTGGACAAGGGCACGATCCGGGTCGAATAGGGCCTCGACAATTGCAGATACCGCTTTTTCGCCTACTGTGCGAAACCGGAGACAGGACTCAGGGAGGAACCGATGGGCTGGATGAAGGACGAAACCGGGCTGGAGAAATGCGCGGCCAACCATGTCGCGCTCACCCCGCTGTCGCATCTGCGGCGCGCGGCGCATGTTTACCCCGACCGGCTTGCCATGGTCTATCACGGCCACCGCAAGACCTACGCGGAATATCACGCGCGGGTCTCGCGGCTGGCCTCGGCGCTGGTGCGTCTCGGGGTAGAGCCGGGCGATGTCGTGGCCACGATCCTGCCCAATATCCCCGCCCATTGCGAGGCGCATTTCGGCGTGCCGGCGGCGGGCGCGGTGCTCAATGCGATCAACACCCGGCTGGAGGCCGACACCATCGCCTATATCCTCGATAACGGCGAGGCGCGTGCGGTGCTGTGCGACACGCAATTCCTGCCCACGCTCGCCGCCGCGCTGGAATTGATGGAACGGCCGGCGCCCACGATCATCGAGGTGCCCGATGACGAGGCCGGGGTTCACGCCCATTCCGATTACATGGCTTACGAGGATTTCCTTGCCACCGGCGACCCGCATTTCGCCTGGATCATGCCCGAAGACGAATGGGAGAGCCTTGCGCTCAACTATACCTCCGGCACGACGGGGCGGCCCAAGGGCGTGGTCTGCCATCATCGCGGCGCTTACCTGACGACCATGGGCACGGCGATCAGCTGGGAATTGCCGCGATACGCGAAATATCTCACCATCGTGCCGCTGTTTCACTGCAACAACTGGAACCATGTCTGGCTGATGCCGGCCCTGGGCGGCACGGTGGTGTGCTGCCGCGACATCACGGCCAAGGCCATCTATGACGCCATCGCCGACGAGGGGGTGACGCATTTCGGGGCCGCGCCCATCGTGCTCAACATGATCGTCAATGCGAAGGCCGAGGAGCGGCGCGACTTCGATCACGTCGTCGATGTGTTCACCGCCGGCGCCCCGCCCCCGGCGGCAACGCTCGCCGCGATCGAGCCGCTGGGCTTCAAGGTCACGCAGGTTTACGGCCTGACCGAGACCTATGGCCATGTCACCGAATGCCTGTGGCGGCCCGAATGGGACGACCTGCCCGATGACGACCGCTATGCCATCAAGGCGCGCACCGGTGTCCTCATGCCGATGATGGAGGCAATCACCGCGCTTGACCCCGAGACCATGGAACAGGTGCCGATGGACGGGAAATCCCTTGGCGAGATCATGATCCGCGGCAATTCGGTGATGAAGGGCTATCTCAAGAATCCGAAGGCCACGAAGGAAGCGTTTCGCGGCGGCTGGTTTCATTCCGGCGACATCGCCTTGCAGTATCCCGACGGCTATCTCAAGATCGCCGACCGGGCCAAGGACATCATCATCTCGGGCGGCGAGAATATCAGCTCGGTCGAGGTCGAGGGCGTGCTGATGCGTCATCCGGCCGTCCTGCTCTGCGCGGTGGTGGCCAGGCCGGACGCGAAATGGGGCGAGGTGCCCTGTGCGTTTGTCGAGTTGAAGGACGGGGCCGAGGCGACCGAGGCTGACCTCATCGCCTTTGCCCGCGAGCGGCTTGCCGGGTTCAAGACCCCCAAGACGGTCGTGTTCCGGGACCTGCCCAAGACCTCGACCGGCAAGATCCAGAAATTCGAGCTGCGTCAGATCGCGCGAGGGCTGTAACGGGCCAGCCGGCACGCCGCGCGCGTGACGCGCGCCTCAATTGCCGAAGATGCTGCGCAGGATGTTCTCGATGGGGTTCCCGCTTGCCACCGGCGCGCGGCGCGGGCGGGCGGGAATGGGCGCGGGGGCCGCGCGCGGGGCCGGGCGCAGCATCGGCAGGGGGCGCGGCTCCAGCCCCTCATGCACGCGCAGCATCGTCTCGCGCCAGATCTCGGCGGGCAGGCCCCCGCCGGTCACGCCCGTGAGCGGCGTATTGTCGTCGTAGCCCATCCAGACACCCGCCACGTAATCGGCGGTAAAGCCCAGAAACCACGCATCGCGCGCCGCCTGCGTGGTGCCGGTCTTGCCCGCCGCCTCGCGCCCCGGCAGGCGCGCGCGCGTACCGGTGCCGCTCTCGATCACCTTGGACATCATGTAGATCAGCTCGCGCGCCGCGTCCTCGCGGATCACCCGCTCGCCGATGCCGCCCTGCCGGTTCATCAGCGGCGCGTCCTCGCCCATCAGCCGCAACTCGGTCAGGCCAAAGGGCGTCACCGACGAGCCGCCGTTGAGGATGCCCGCATAGGCGCCTGTCATCTCGATCAGCGTGCTTTCGGACGCGCCGAGCGCCAGCGCCGGACCGTCGGCCAGATCGCTCTCGATCCCGAAATCGGCGGCGACCTTGCGCACCAGATCGCGCCCGACGGCCTCCGAAACCTTGACCGCGGGAATATTGATCGACTGCGCCAGCGCCTGCGTCAGGCTCACCGGGCCCTTGTAATCGCGGGTGTAGTTTTCCGGGCACCAGCGGCCCGAACCGGGGATATTGAGGCAATACGGCTCGTCCGCCACCTCTGAATCGTGACTGTAGCCCAGTTCCAGCGCCGTGGCATAGACGAAGGGCTTGAAGGCCGAGCCGGTCTGCCGCCGCGCCTGCGTGGCGCGGTTGAAGGCCCCCGCCACCCTGGTCGCGCGCCCGCCCACCATCGCGCGCACCGCGCCGTCGGCGCTCATCACCACGATCGCCGCCTGCGCCTTTGATCCGTCGCTCACCTTTTCGTGGAAAACCGTGCGCAGCGCCTCTTCCGCCGCGCGCTGAATCCGCTGGTCAAGCGTGGTGCGGATGATGACATCTTCGGTCGTGTCGCGGGTCAGGAATTCCGGCCCCGAGGTCATCACCCAGTCGGCGAAATAGCCGCCCGCGCGCCGCTCTGCCGCCTCTGACAGGACCGCCGGATTGGCCAGCGCCACCGCGGCGTCGGTGTCGCTCAGATAGCCCTGCCGCCGCATCAGCCCGACAACGATGCGCGCGCGGTTCTGTGATCGTTCCAGATTGGCGGTCGGCGCAAGCGTCGAGGGCGCGGTCAGAAGCCCCGCGATCATCGCCCCCTCGGCGGGCGTCAGGTTCGCCGCCGACTTGCCGAAATATCGCTGTGCTGCGGCCTCGGCCCCATAGGCCCCGGCCCCCAGGTAGGCGCGATTGAGATAGATCGTCAGGATCTGATCCTTGGTATATTTCGCCTCCATCGCCAGCGCGTAAAGCGCCTCGCGCCCCTTGCGGACAAGCGAGCTTTGCCGGCAATAGGCCACATAGGCGGCCTCGTTCTCCCATTTCGCGGGGTCATATTCCTGCCCGAAACACAAGAGTTTCGCGGTCTGCTGCGTGATGGTCGAGCCGCCATTGCCCGACAGCGGCCCGCGCCCCTCGCGCAGGTTGATGCGGATGGCGCTCATGATGCCGATCGGGTCGATGCCGGGATGGCGGTAAAAGCGGCGGTCCTCGGTGGCGATCACGGCGTTTTTCAGATGCGGGCTGACGGTATCGGCCGTTACCACGCCGCCGAACTGATCGCCGCGCCAGGCGAACACCTCGCCGTCGCGGTCGAGGATCGTGACCGAGCCGCGCGCGCGCCCGTCGATCAGCGCCTGATACTCGGGCAGCCCTGCGTAGATATAGGCCACCGACAGCCCCGTGACGAGCGCCAGAACCGCCGTCACCCGCCAGCCGATCCCCCAGACGATCCGCCAGACGAAGCGCAGGATCGCCCCGAAAAACCGCACCAGCGGATTGCGCGAGCGCGCCGCGCGGCGCGGCTTGCGACCCTTGGCCTTGGCCTTGCGCGGCGCGGGCCTGGCCGCGCCTGTGCGTTTCGGCGCCACCAGTGGCGGTTTGCGTCGTCCTGAATTGCCCATTGCCCTGCTTGCCCTGCCCGGCCTCGTCGTTGCTGCGCCACTCTATCGCGCCCCGCGCCGGATGTAGAGACCCGCCATGTCCTCGGCGCATTCATAGCGTGCATAAATTTTCATCATATTTCCAAAGCTGATGCAATTCTGTGCAGACCGGCCTGAAATCGTACCCCGAACCCCCGGCTTTCCCTTCCACAAAGGCGTCGCACCGATTTTTCTGCAACTGCAAAGCGCGCCGATCAAGCGCGCCCACGGGAAAGGGGAAGACGTGAAACTCATCATTGCAACGATCAAACCATTCAAGCTCGAGGAGGTCCGCGAGGCGCTCACCGACATCGGCGTGCGCGGCATGATGGTCACCGAGATCAAGGGTTTCGGCGCACAGTCGGGCCATACAGAGATCTATCGCGGCGCCGAATACGCCGTGAACTTCGTGCCCAAGGTCAAGCTCGAAGTGGCCGTGACCGACGCGCTTGCCGATCAGGTGATCGAGACCATCACCGATGCCGCACGCACCGGCAAGATCGGCGACGGCAAGATCTTCGTGCTCGATCTCGAACAGGCCCTGCGTGTGCGCACGGGCGAAAGCAACGACGAAGCGCTCTGAGCGATGCGCGAGGAAAAGGACAAGGACATGACCCTGAAAAAGACAATCGGCATCGCCGCAACGCTGGCGCTCCTGCCCGGCCTGGGCCTGGCGCAGGAGGCAGCAGAGGCGGCGGAGGCAGCAGCGGCCGCCCCCGACATCACCCCCTATATCTTTACCACGCTGCTGTTTCTAATCGGCGGCTTTCTGGTGTTCTGGATGGCGGCGGGTTTTGCCATGCTCGAGGCCGGGCTGGTGCGCTCGAAGAACGTGACCATGCAGCTCACCAAGAATATCGCCCTATTCTCGATCGCGGCGATCATGTACTGGCTCATCGGCTTCAACCTGATGTATCCCGGCGATGGCTGGTGGATCGACGGGGTCATGGGACCGTGGTTCTCGGTCACCTCGCTGGAGCCGGTGGGGCTTGGTGCCGCCGACGCCGCGCTCGATTATGCCTCGGCGGGATCGGACTTCTTCTTTCAGTTGATGTTCTGCGCCACCGCCGCCTCGATCGTCTCGGGCACGCTGGCCGAACGCATCAAGCTCTGGCCGTTCCTGATCTTCGTCGTGGTGCTGACCGGCGTTCTCTACCCGATCGAGGCGTCCTGGCAGTGGGGCGGCGGCTGGCTGTCCGAGGCGGGCTTCAACGATTTCGCGGGCTCTACCCTCGTTCATGCCGCGGGCGGCTTTGCGGCGCTGGCGGGCGCGCTCATCCTCGGGCCGCGCATCGGCAAATATGCCAAGGACGGCAAGGTCGTGCCGATCCCCGGCTCCAACCTGGCGCTGGCCACGCTTGGCACCTTCATCCTGTGGCTGGGCTGGTTCGGCTTCAACGGCGGCTCGCAACTGGCCATGGGCACGGTGGGCGACGTGACCGATGTCAGCCGCATCTTCGCCAATACCAACATGGCCGCCGCCGCCGGGGCCGTGACCGCGCTGATCCTCACGCAGGTGATGTTCAAGAAGCCCGACCTTACCATGACGCTCAACGGCGCGCTGGCCGGTCTCGTCTCGATCACCGCAGAGCCGCTGGCACCGACGCTTTTCGGCGCGCTCTGGATCGGGGCCATCGGCGGGGTGATCGTGGTCCTGACCGTGCCGCTGCTCGACAGGCTGCGGATCGACGATGTGGTGGGCGCGATCCCGGTGCACCTGATCGCGGGCATCTGGGGCACGCTGGCAGTGCCGTTCTACAATGCCGAGGCGAGCTTTGGCGCGCAGATCCTCGGCATCGTGGCGATCGGCGGCTTTGTCTTCGTCGCCTCGGCGGTGGTGTGGTTGATCCTCAAGGTGACCATGGGCATCCGCGTGGGCGAGGAAGAAGAAATCACCGGCCTCGACATGGCAGAGCTTGGCATGGAGGCCTATCCCGAATTCTCCAAGGGCTGATCCCCTCCTCCCGATCGACTTTTGGAGACCATGCCCCGGGCGTCCGCGCCCGGGGTTTTTCGTGACGGGGACGCTTTCAGAATCGCGCGACTTCATGCTAAGTGTTGTGACATGAACACGCCTGCCCCCAATATAGGCGCAACGCGCCCTGCGATCCGTCAGCTTGACGAGGCCGCGATCAACCGGATCGCCGCCGGAGAGGTGGTCGAGCGTCCGGCCTCTGCGGTCAAGGAACTGATGGAAAACGCGCTCGACGCGGGCGCCACCCGGATCGAGATCACCATCGCCGATGGCGGCAAGACACTGATCCGCGTCGCCGACGATGGCTGCGGCATCGCGCCCGAGGATCTGCCGCTGGCGCTCGCGCGTCACGCGACATCCAAGATCGACGGCTCGGACCTGCTCGACATCCGCTCCTTCGGCTTTCGCGGCGAGGCGCTGCCCTCGCTCGGCGCGGTCGGGCGGCTCGGCATCGCCTCGCGCGCGCCGGGCCATGACGGGGCCGAAATCACGGTCGCGGGCGGGCAACTGGGCGCGGTCAGGCCGGCGGCGCGCGGCCCCGGCACCACGGTCACGCTGCGCGATCTGTTCTTCGCCACGCCCGCGCGGCTCAAGTTCCTGCGCTCGGACCGCGCCGAGACGCAGGCGATTGCCGATACAGTGCGTCGCCTTGCCATGGCCGCGCCGCGCGTGACGGTGACGCTGCGCGATGTCTCGGGCGGCGGCGAGGGGCGCGTCACCTTCCGCGCCGAGGCCGAAACGGGCGATCTGTTCGACGCGCTGTCGGAGCGCCTCGCGCGGATCATGGGGCGCGAGTTCACCGACAATGCGCTGCGAATCGACGCCACCCGCGAGGGGCTGCGCCTCTCGGGCCTGGCGGGGCTGCCCACCTATTCGCGCGGCGCGGCGGTGGCGCAATATCTCTTCGTCAACGGGCGGCCCGTGAGGGACCGGATGCTTGTTGGCGCGCTGCGCGCCGCCTACCAGGACGTGCTCGCGCGCGACCGTCACCCGGCGGCGGCGCTCTTCATCGACTGCGACCCGCATCTTGTCGATGTCAACGTCCACCCGGCCAAATCAGAGGTGCGGTTCCGCGATCCGGGGCTGGCGCGCGGCCTTGTCGTCTCGGCCCTGCGCCACGCGCTGGCCGGGGCCGGGCACCGCGCCTCCTCGACCGTGGCCGGCGCCACGCTCGGGGCGTTCCGCGCACCGGGCCATTCGCAACCCTACCAGATAGACCGGCCCTCGGCACAGGCGCGCAATATCGCCTGGCAGGCACAATCCCCCGGCTTCGCCGAGATGGCCGGGGCGTGGAGCGGGCGCGTCGAAGAGGCCCCGCAAACGGCAGAAGAGACGCCCGCGACGGCCCTGCCGCTGGGGGCCGCGCGCGCGCAACTGCATGAGAATTACATCATTGCCCAGACCGCGACCGGCATGGTCATCGTCGATCAGCACGCCGCGCATGAACGCCTCGTCTACGAGCGCCTCAAGGCGCAGGCCAGCACCGGGATCGCCGCGCAGGCGCTGCTTATCCCCGAGATCGTGGACCTGCCCGAGACCGATTGCGGCTTGCTGATGACACATGCCGCCGACCTCGCCACGCTTGGCCTCGTGATCGAGCCGTTCGGCGCGGGCAGTCTTGCCGTGCGCGAGACCCCGGCGCTGCTTGGGCAGGTCGATGCCGCGGCGCTCCTGCGCGACATCGTTGACGAGCTGCGCGACGCGGGCGACAGCGCCGCGTTGCGCGCGCGCATCGACGCGGTGCTCTCGCGGATGGCCTGTCACGGCTCGGTCCGCGCGGGCCGCCGCATGTCCGCCGAGGAGATGAACGCGCTCCTGCGCGAGATGGAGCGCACACCGCTTTCCGGCCAGTGCAACCACGGGCGCCCCACCCATGTGGAACTGCGCCTGTCGGATATCGAACGATTGTTTGGGCGCACATGATCCAGATCGGTCCCTATTCCCTCGACACCGCCGACCCGGCCGCGCTTGCGGGGCTGATCGGCGCGGGCGTGCTCTTGCTCATCCTCGTGCTGCTCATCGCCGCGTTGCGCGCCGCCACCCGCTCGGCGCGTCTGGCCGAGCCGCTGGCGCAGCAGATGATGCAGCTCGGGCAGCGCGTGCAAGGACTGTCGGACGGGCAGCATCAGCTTGCCGGCGGGCTTACCCATGTCGCCGAGGCGCAGGCCGCGAGCCAGTCGCATATGCTGCAACTGATGGAAAAACGCCTTGCCGAGGTCGCGGGCCAGATGACCGAGAACCTGCAAGGCTCGGCGCGGCGCACCGCGCAGAGCCTTGGCGAGTTGCAGCAACGCCTGCAAACCATCGACAAGGCGCAGGACAATATCACCAAGCTGTCGGGCGACGTGCTCTCGTTGCAGGACATCCTCAGCAACAAGCAGACGCGCGGGGCCTTTGGCGAAATCCAGCTCACAGATATCGTCACCAGGGCGCTGCCCTCGGACAGCTACACGCTTCAGGCCACGCTCTCCAACGGAAAACGCGCCGATTGCCTCATCCACCTGCCCAACCCGCCGGGTCCCATTTGCATCGACAGCAAGTTTCCGCTGGAGGCCTATGAGGCCCTGCGCCGCGCCAAGACCGAAGGCGAGCTGACCGAGGCCGCCCGTTTTTTGCGCACCTCCGTGCGCAAGCATATCAAGGACATCTCCGAGAAATACATCCTCGACGGCGAGACCGCCGATGGCGCGCTCATGTTCCTGCCCTCCGAGTCGGTCTATGCCGAGCTGCACGCCAATTTCCCCGAAGTGGTGCGAGACGGCTTTGCCGCAAAGGTCTGGATCGTCTCGCCGACCACCTGCATGGCCACGCTCAACACCATGCGCGCGATCCTCAAGGATGCCCGGATGCGCGAACAGGCCGGTGCGATCCGGCGCGAGCTGGGACTCCTGTTCGCCGATGTGGACCGGCTGGGCGCGCGCGTCGAGAACCTCGACCGCCATTTCCATCAGGCGGCCAAGGACGTCTCGGAAATCAGGATTTCCGCCGACAAGGCCGGCCGCCGCGCGCGGCGTCTGGACAATTTCGACTTCGAGGAACTCGCCCCCGAGACCGAGCCGGCCCTGCCGCCGCCCGCCGATCACAAGGCGGGCTGAGGACACGCCCCATCAACGGGGGTGCGACAATATTCTTTGATCTGCATCAAATTCGCGCATTGCCGCGCTGCGCCGGACCTCTTAGAACCGGTCCATATCATGCGGGTGCGAGACTCAGATCCGCGCGCCCGCCGCCAACACCAGCAGGAGGCATCCAATGGCAGACGCAGCCATTCACGGCCACGAGCACGAAGATCAGCGCGGGTTCTTCACCCGTTGGTTCATGTCCACGAACCACAAGGATATCGGTATCCTCTACCTGGTCACCTCGGCGATCGTCGGCCTTATCTCGGTTCTCTTCACCGTTTACATGCGGATGGAACTGATGGAGCCGGGCGTGCAATACATGTGCATGGAAGGCGCGCGTTTCATTGCGTCCGATGTTGCAGACTGCACCCCCAACGGGCATCTGTGGAACGTCATGATCACCTATCACGGGGTGTTGATGATGTTCTTCGTGGTCATTCCCGCGCTCTTCGGCGGTTTCGGCAACTACCTGATGCCGCTCCAGATCGGCGCGCCGGACATGGCGTTTCCGCGGATGAACAACCTCTCGTTCTGGCTATACGTCGCGGGCACCTCGCTTGGCGTGGCCTCGCTTCTGGCACCGGGCGGCAACGGGCAGCTCGGCTCGGGCGTGGGCTGGGTGCTCTACCCGCCGCTCTCGACCACAGAGGGCGGCATGTCAATGGATCTGGCGATCTTTGCCGTCCACGTCTCGGGGGCCTCCTCGATCCTTGGCGCGATCAACATGATCACCACGTTTCTCAACATGCGCGCACCTGGCATGACGCTGTTCAAGGTGCCACTCTTTTCGTGGTCGATCTTCGTCACCGCCTGGCTCATCCTGCTGGCGCTGCCGGTGCTTGCGGGTGCCATCACCATGCTGCTGACCGACCGCAATTTCGGGACCACCTTCTTTGACCCGGCGGGCGGCGGCGACCCGATCCTCTACCAGCACATCCTGTGGTTCTTCGGCCACCCGGAGGTGTATATCATCATCATCCCCGGCTTTGGCATCATCTCCCATGTGATCGCCACCTTCTCGCGCAAGCCGGTGTTCGGCTATCTGCCGATGGTCTGGGCGATGATCGCGATCGGCTTCCTCGGCTTCATCGTCTGGGCGCACCACATGTATACGGTCGGCATGAGCCTCAGCCAGCAGAGCTATTTCATGCTGGCCACCATGGTCATCGCGGTGCCCACCGGGGTCAAGGTGTTCTCGTGGATTGCGACCATGTGGGGCGGCTCGATCGAGTTTCGCACGCCGATGCTCTGGGCCTTCGGCTTCCTGTTCCTGTTCACCGTGGGCGGCGTGACCGGCATCGTGCTGAGCCAGGCCGCCGTGGACCGGGCCTATCACGACACCTATTATGTGGTGGCGCATTTCCACTATGTGATGAGCCTTGGCGCGGTGTTCGCGATCTTTGCCGGCATCTATTTCTACTTCCCCAAGATAACCGGGCGGATGCTGCCCGAATGGGCGGGCAAGCTGCATTTCTGGGCGATGTTCATCGGTGCCAACCTGACCTTCTTCCCGCAGCACTTCCTCGGGCGTCAAGGGATGCCGCGCCGCTATATCGACTACCCCGAGGCCTTTGCGGTCTGGAACTGGTGGTCGTCGGTGGGGGCGTTCATCTCCTTCGCCAGCTTCGTGTTCTTCTTCGGGCTGGTGATCCACACGCTCTTGCGCGGCGCACGCGAGACGCGGCCCAACCCGTGGAACGAATATGCCGACACGCTGGAATGGACGCTGCCCTCGCCGCCGCCCGAGCACACCTTCGAGACGCTCCCCAGGCCCGAGGACTGGGACAGGCAGCACGCGCACTGAACCTGCGACCGACAAAACACCAAGGGCCCCGGCACCGCGCCGGGGCCCTTTGTCGTTCGGGGCGTTGCGGCACGCCCGCGCCCACGCGTCGCTTTCGCGGTTTCCCGCGCCCCGCCCGCCGTGTTACCCAAGGGCCGAGACCCGCATCAGGACCGCCGCGATGAGCCACGAAATCCGTCTTGCCTTCGAGCACCCCGCCGCGCGCGCCCGCGCCACCGAGCCTGATGGCCCGCTTGACCGCATTTCCGTGCGCGATCATGTGGTCGAGGTCGAAATCGGCGCCTTCCAGGCCGAGCGCGGCACCACGCAGCGGGTCTGCTTCAACATCGTGGTCGAGGTGCGCCCGCCCGAAGCGCCGCTTTCCGACGATGTGGACCGCATCCTGTCCTATGACCGCGTGACCGAGGCCATCGCGGCGGCGCTGGCCGAGGAGCGGCTCAACCTGCTGGAAACACTGGCCGAACGCATCGCCGGGCGCATCCTGAGCGAGCCGCAGGCCATACGCTGCTTCGTGCGCGTCGAAAAGCTTGACCGGGGGCCCGGTGCGCTTGGCGTCGAGATCGTGCGCTCGGTGGCCGATCTGGCCAGCCGTGCCACGCCCCTGCCCGATACGACACCCCACCCGCATGTGGTGTTCTTGACCAATGCCGCGATTGCTTCGGTCAATCTCGGGCGCTGGCTCGATCAGCTTCAGGCGCGGGCCGAGCCGGTGATCCTCTGCGTGGGCCACCCCGACACGGCCGCGCCGCGCACCGGCCACCGCATGACGCAACGCCGCGTGGACCTGCTGGCGATCGAGCAGAATGCCTGGGTGCTGGCGGCGCGCGATCCGCGCTGCGTGGTCGTCGCCACCAGAACCGAGCTGGACTGGGCCATGAAGCACGGCCAGATCAGCGTCTGGGCGCCTTCCAAGATCGTGCTCGACGCGGTGGACGGCCCGCGCACCGGCCCCGAAAGCCCGGTCGATCTCGCCGCCTGGTTCGCCGGCCAGATCGAGGCCTCGGACCTGCTGCTGATCGGCGAGGCACCGCCTGCGGCCTGCCGGGTGCCGGTGTTGCTTCAGGACATCGCGCGCGCGGGCCTGTGATGCGCTATTATCGTCCCGTCACGCGCACCGATGCCACCCGCAGCCGCGACGCCCTGACGCTTGCCGGGGGCTGGTGCTGGTTCGACACGCTCGAGGTGCTGTCGCGCGATGCGCCGCCCCGGCTCGTGCCTGCCGCCGAGGCCCCGCCCGCGCTGCGCGCCCGCCTCACCGCGCCGCGCGCGCCGCTGGCGGGGATGGCGATGGATGCGCCGCAGATCATGGGTATTCTCAACGTCACCCCCGACAGCTTTTCCGATGGCGGCCGCTATCTCGACCCGGCCGGGGCGCTTGCCCATGCCCGCGCCTTGGCCGCCGGGGGGGCCGCGATTCTCGACGTGGGCGGCGAATCCACCCGCCCCGGTGCCGCGCTTGTTGCGATCGACGATGAAATCGCCCGCACCACGCCGGTGATCGAGGCCATCCGCGCCGAGCTTGGCATCCCCATCTCCATCGACACGCGCAAGGCAGCCGTGGCGCGCGCGGCCCTGCGCGCAGGCGCGAACATGGTAAATGACGTGGCGGGCTTTACCCATGATCCCGACCTCGCGCCCTTCGCCGCCGAGCACGCGCTGCCGGTCTGCGTCATGCACGCTCGGGGCACGCCCGAGACGATGCAGAACGACCCACGCTATGACGACGTGCTGCTTGATGTCTATGACTGGCTGGAGGCCCGCGTCGCGTTTCTCACCGCGCTCGGCATCCCGCGTGCGCGCATCGCCGTCGATCCCGGCATCGGCTTTGGCAAGACGGCTGGCCACAACCTGCGGCTGCTGGCGAACCTGTCGCTCTTTCACGGGCTGGGTTGCCCGATCCTGCTGGGGGCGTCGCGCAAGCGCTTCATCGGCGATCTGACCGGCACGCCCCGGGCTGCCGACCGCCTGCCCGGCTCGCTGGCCGTCGCGGTCATGGCGATGGCGCAGGGCGTGCAGATCCTGCGCGTGCATGACGTGGCCGAGACCCGCGCCGCACGCGACATGTGGCAGGCCGTGACCTTTGCCACGCGCCGACAGGGATCTTCATCCCGCCATTCCCGGGCACATGTGATCGGCAATCCTGACTGAATTATTGCCCTTCTCCGCCCTTCTTGACCGTTATCTTCAGGCTCCTGCCTCCGGTCATCCGCGCGAATAAATACAAGAAGGGCACCCGGAGGGGCGCCCTTCTTCGTTGTCGTCGATTGGTTCAGTTCTTCTCCTGATCCACCAGCTTGCCTGCCGAGATCCACGGCATCATGGCGCGCAGCTTCTTGCCGACCTCTTCGATCTGATGGGCGTCGTTCAGCCGGCGCGTGCCCTTGAAGAAGGGCTGGCCAACGGAATTTTCCAGCATGAAATCGCGCACGAAACGCCCGCTCTGGATGTCGGTGAGGATACCCTTCATGCGCGCCTTGGTCTCGTCATAGGGCAGGACCCGCGGCCCCGAGACATATTCGCCGTATTCGGCGGTGTTCGAGATCGAGTAATTCATGTTGGCGATGCCGCCCTCGTAGATCAGATCGACGATCAGCTTCACCTCGTGCAGGCACTCGAAATAGGCCATCTC
>DIUD01000014.1:0-2751 GCA_002428225.1 Roseovarius sp. UBA6167
CCTCGTGCCGATGATCAACGAGGCGGTCTATACGCTGTATGAAGGGGTGGGCAATGTGCGCTCGATCGACCAGTCGCTGAAACTCGGGGCCAATCACCCGATGGGGCCGCTGGAACTGGCGGATTTCATCGGGCTCGATACCTGCCTGGCAATCATGAACGTGCTGCATGACGGGCTGGCGGATACCAAATACCGGCCCTGTCCGCTCTTGACGAAATATGTCGAGGCGGGCTGGCTGGGGCGCAAGACCGGGCGCGGTTTTTACGATTATCGCGGCGAGGAGCCGGTGCCGACGCGGTGAGGGCGGGCGCTTTTGCAGCATCGCATCCCCCCTGGGATCGTTCAGGTATCTTGCACCATGAAGCGCCCCCCGCGACCGTCAGCGCGCGGCGGGCTCCAACGTCCACGCCAGGCCAAACCCTGCCGCCCCTCACACCGCCTCGGCCATCAGCCAGACGCCGCCCTGTGGGCGCAGCGTGAGGATCATCACCGGGGCGGGATCGCGGCCAGCAACCGGCGTGAAGCGAAAGCGCGAGAGCAGCGTGGCCAGCACGATCACCGCCTCCTGGAGCGCGAAGCTCGCCCCGATGCAGATGCGCGGCCCGTCGCCGAAGGGCAGGTAGGCGTAGCGCGGGATCGCCTTGCGGTCGGCAAAGCGGGCGGGGTCGAAACGGTCGGGTGCGGGCCAGAGCATGTGGTGGCGGTGCAGCGCGTAGATCGGGATGATCGCGGTATCGCCGGGCCGGATCTCGCGCCCGCAGAGCGTATCCGGTTTCAGCGCCGTGCGCGAGACGATCCCGGCAGGCGGATAAAGCCGCAGCGCCTCGTCGATGATCTGGCGGATATAGGGCAGACGGGCCACATCCGCGCCGGTGGCGGCGCGGTCTCTCAGCACGGCAACCGCCTCGGCGCGGGCGCGGTCCTGCACCTCCTGGTCAAAGGCGCAAAGATAGAGCGACCAGCCGAGCGCAAGCGCGGTGGTCTCGTGGCCCGCGACGATGAAGGTCAGCAGGTTGTCGCGCAACTCGGGCGTGCTCATCCGGCGTTTGGTCTCCGGGTCCTCGCCGTCGAGCAGCAAATCGAGCAGGTCGGGCACGCCCTCGCTTCCGCGCGCGCGGCGCGCCTCGACCGCCGCATCGGCCACGCGCTTCATCCCGGCGACCGCGCCGCCGGCCATGAGCCGACCCGGACGCGGCACCCAGTCGGGCAGGCCCAGAACGTCGAAGAGCGATATGCGCCCGGCTTCAGCGATATAGGCGTCGATGCCGCGATGCACGCCCTCGGGGTCAAAGCTGCCATCGTCCGAAAAGGTCACATCGGCGATCACGTCGAAGGTGGTGCGCACCATCTCGGCGGCCATATCGACCGCGCGCGGCCCCGCAGCGGCGATGCGCGCGGCACTGCGCGTCGCCGCCGCCGTCATGACGGGCGCGAGGTTCATCACGTTTCGGTGCGAGAAGACGGGCGCCGCCGCGCGCCGCTGCCAGCGCCAATGCGCGCCCTCGGCGATAAAGAGCGACTCGCCGATGGCGGGGCGCAAAAGGTTCTTGGTGACCGTCGATTTCGGGTAATTGTCCAGCTCTTCCAGAAGAATCCGCCGGATTGCGTCCGGGTCCATCACCATATGCCAGCGCGTGCCCGTGCGGCCCGAGACCATGGGTTGCCGCGTGGCGATCTCGGGGATGATCGAGAGCAGGTTCCTGCGCGCCGCGCGCAACGAGCCGAGGATGCCCAGAGGCGCTGTCACGAGCGGCACGCGAACGGGTGTCGGGGCGGTCTGTGTCGCGGTCATGGCGTCCCCCTCATGGATGATCGGAATATAGGTCCGGCGGGGGCGCGGGGCAAATCATTGCGCTTGGGCCGGGGCTGGGCTAAGGCAGCCCGAATTTGTGATGGGATGCGCCGCATGATCCGCCTCTTTGCCCTTCTCGGTTTTTTTCTTCTGGCCGCCTGCGCCGGGTCGAACGACCTCGACAAGGAGGTGCCCTATATGGGCAACTTCCGGCTTGGGCATAACGTGGTGGTCGCCCCCAACCTGACCAAGGGGCCCGCCTCGCGCGCGGCCACCAAGGAAGAGTGGATCGAGGCCATGACGCAGGCCATCACCGACCGGATGGGGCGGCATGAGGGCACCAGGCTCTATCATCTGGGGGTGAGCGTCGAGGGCTATGTGCTGGCCATTCCTGGTGTGCCGCTGGTCGCCTCGCCCAAGTCGGCGCTCATCCTCAACGTCACCGTCTGGGACGATGCGGCCGGCAAAAAGCTCAACGACAAGCCTCATCTGGTCACGGTGATGGAACAGGTCTCGGGCAACACGATCCTTGGCTCGGGGCTGACGCAGGGCAAGGAGGTTCAGATGGCAAACCTCAGCCGCAACGCCGCCAGGCTGATCGAGAACTGGCTCAACCGGCAGAATGACGAATTCGGCTGGTTCGAGGATGACGGTCGGCCCGCGAATGAAAAGATCGGGCTGATTTCGGGCCGGCCCGCCGCGGCGGGCGCGCCCGCGCCCGCGCCCGCGACAGCCGGGGCCGCCGAGGCTACCCTCGACGTGTGAGCGCGCCAAGACGTGCTTGATTTTCCCCGGATAAGGCACTAAACGGCGCGCGGAGCAAGAACCGGGCCGGGCGGCCCCCCAACTGACAAGGTGCCTCGAGACATGGCAAAGGAAAAGTTCGACCGTTCGAAGCCGCATGTGAACATCGGCACGATCGGGCATGTTGACCACGGCAAGACGACGCTGACGGCGGC
>DIUD01000014.1:2879-3054 GCA_002428225.1 Roseovarius sp. UBA6167
CAGACGCGCGAGCACATCCTGCTTGGCCGCCAGGTCGGCATTCCCTACATGGTGGTCTATCTCAACAAGGTCGATCAGGTCGATGACGAGGAACTGCTGGAGCTGGTGGAGATGGAGGTGCGCGAGCTGCTGAGCTCCTACGACTATCCCGGCGACGACATTCCGATCATCAAGG
>DIUD01000010.1 GCA_002428225.1 Roseovarius sp. UBA6167
CCCCAGCCGCAGCGTGCCGCCATGGGCGCGCGCCACATCGGCCACGATCGACAGGCCGAGGCCAACGCCCGTGCCCCGGTTCTGGTTGCGCGCTGGCTCCAGCCGGGTGAAGGGGCGCAGCGCCTCCTCGCGGCGCTCGGGCGCGATCCCCGGCCCGTCATCCTCGACCTGGATCCTCAGCGCCCTGGGTCCCAGCCAGACCGAGACCTCGGCCCTCGTCCCGTAGCGCACCGCATTGGCAATGAGGTTCTCCACCGCGCGGCGCAGCGCATGGGGCCGCAAGTCCACCTCGCCCGCACCTTCCGCCTCGTGCAGCACCACATCCACCGCCGCGCGCTGCATGTCCGCGACCACCTGCCGCACCAGCGCCACCGGATCGACCGGCTCGGGCGCGCCCTCCTGCGTGCCGCGCGCGAAATCGAGGAACCCGTCCAGAAGACGCTGCATGTCATCGACATCGCGCAGCATCGGCGCGGCCTCGGCCTCGTCGATCATGGCAAGCCCCAGCCGCAACCGCGTGAGTGGCGTGCGCATGTCGTGGCTTACCCCCGAAAGCATCAGCGTGCGCTGCTCGATCTGCCGCTCGATGCGCGCGCGCATCTCGACAAAGGCGCGCCCCGCCGCGCGCACCTCCGTGGCGCCTCCCGGCCGGAACGGCACATGACGCCCGCGCCCGAACGCCTCGGCCGCGGTCGCCAGCCGGGTGATGGGCCGCAACTGCGCCCGCAGATAGAGGAAAGAGACCAGCGTCATCAACCCGCCCGCCACCATCAGGTTGACAAACAGAAGATGCGGACGGCGCGCCGAGACATGGGCCCGCGAGATGGTCATCTCGACAAGGCCGGCCTCTTCGGGGAAATACAGGATCACATCGCGGTCGTCCCTCAGCACCGCCCGCGCCAGGTCGGGAAAATAGTCGCGCATCTCGTTGATGATGACGACGCCCGACAAATCGAACCAGCGCCGCTCGTCGCGGGCGGGCAGTCTCTCACGCGGCACCGCTGTCATGGTGATGCCGAGCGCCCCGGCCAGACCCTCATCGCCGGTGTCGCGCAGCACGCGGATCTCACGCGCGACGGTCCGCACCATCTGTTTTGTGACGCCCTCGAAATGGCGCTGCACGAAAACCACCGAGACCACCAGAAAAAGCGTCACGATCGGCACGAGCAGGCCAAGCACGGTGCGCCCGAACAGACCGCGCGGCAGATAGCGTTTGAGCCAGCGAAGCATCATGGGTAAACCTAGGCCAGGCAAGCTGGGAAAGGAAGAGCAATGCAGTCCGGCACAGATGGCGCGCCCCCGGTGGGGGTGGCGCAGGAATTGGGCGGCGGCGTCCGCGCGATCCTCGCTCCCAACCCCTCGCCCATGACGCTTTGGGGCACGAATACCTTTCTGCTGGGCACCCGGCGTCTGGCCGTGATCGACCCCGGCCCCGAGGATCCCGGCCATCTCGCGGCGATTCTCGGCGCGCTCGGGCCCGGCCAGAGCATCAGCCACATCTTCGTGACCCATGCCCATCTCGACCACTCGCCGCTCGCCGCGCGGCTCGCGGAGATCACCGGCGCGCCGGTGCTGGCCTATGGCGATTCGGGCGCGGGGCGCAGCGAGGTGATGACACGCCTGGCCAAGACGGGCCAGATCGGGGGCGGCGAGGGCGTTGACGCGGGCTTTGCCCCCGATCTGGTGCTTTACGACGAAGAGACCGTGGCCGGTGACGGCTGGCAGATCACCGCGCACTGGACGCCAGGGCATTTCGGCAATCACATGAGCTTTCAGAGCGGCCCCGACGTGTTCAGCGGCGATCTGGTGATGGACTGGGCGAGCACGCTCATTTCACCGCCCGATGGCGACCTGACACAGTTTCGCGCCTCCTGTGCACGGCTCGGACAGATGCAGGCGGCGCGCCTGCTGCCCGGCCATGGCGCCCCCATCACCGAGCCCGCCGCGCGCATCGGCTGGCTGCTCGCGCACCGCGACGCGCGCGAGGCCGCGATCCTCGCCGCGCTGGCGGATGGCCCGGCCCGACCGAGCGCGCTCGCAGCGCGCATCTACACCGACACGCCGCCCGCCCTGCTGCCCGCCGCGGCCCGCAACGTATTGGCACACCTCGTTGATATGATGCAGAAATCCCGCGTCATCCCCCTCGACAAGCTCGGCCACGACACTCGATTTGCCCTGACGACCAAACCCGAAACAGCGCCGTGAAGTTTATGCCACAAACCCTCTGGACCTGCCGCCCGCGCGTTGCTATACGGCGCCGGTGTTCCGGCGTAGCTCAGCGGTAGAGCAGTTGACTGTTAATCAATTGGTCGTAGGTTCGATCCCTACCGCCGGAGCCAAAAATCCAAAATAAAACAGGAAGTTACAAGGAAGCGCCGCAAGCGTTTTCCCCTCCTCGTTTTCCGTGTCCGTCCTATGTCCGCAATCTGAAAAGCCGTGTCCGTGGCCTCAGAATCAGCGGCCCCCGTGCCAGCCGGTCCCAATGCCCGGCCCCATGCGGGCGGCGATACCGATAGACGGGGTTCGGATTTTCTTGCGCCGCGAAGCGAGAAAGGGAAAGTTCAACACCGGTCTTGTCGTGCGGTAAAAGTCTCGGCATTGGAACCAGATCATGCGGCCTGCCAGCACGCGGCTGGCAGGGCGTGAATGGCGGACAGGTGCTGGGTTTTCTTCTCCAAACCCACAAGTTGACTTGTAAGTTTATCAGCCACTTTCGCCGCTGACACAAGTTGGCTAACATACTGCTGCGGCTTCCCAACCTTCGCCGCATACTCCGACAATCCACCTTTCTGGCCCCGGCCACCCTTCGACAAGCCGACACAGTGCAGATCACGCGGCCTTAATGAGCCGTCGAAACCGCTCGGGGTCAAATCGCGTCATCACCGCCTCCGGGTCCAGGCCGGCCAGGGCGCAGCAAATCTCAAAGTCGGTCGATCCTATCCAGCCTTGATCCTGCCCGCGCGCGGCGTCATGCAGCGCATGTGCCAATATCGCGTGCCAAAGCCGGGCCTCTGGCGATCTGGTCATTGCGTCCGTGCCCCCTCAGCTTCCAGCCGGGCGCGCTCGCGGGTCATCTCGATCAACAGCCGGTTGACGTGCTCCTGCGCGGCCCGTGCGGCCTCGTGAGGCGTCTTGCCCTCGGCGCGGGCCTTGGCCTCTGCCGCCGGGCCTTCGCGCCTCAGAATGCCCTGCGTGAGCGCGTCGAATGCGGCCAACATCCGGTCGTGAGCCGCGCGGGCGTCGGGAGGCAGGTGGTCGCCAGTCACTTGAAGTATCCCGCCGCCGGATCGTCGCGCAGATCAGGCAACCCCGAAACCTTGGCGCGGGCGCTCGGGGTCAGGCCAAACTCGGCCAGGAGTGATTGCAGCCGCCGCGCCGCGTCATTGCGCTGCGCTACCGCCGGGTGCGCGCGATACATGACGGCCCCGGCTTCGGTTGTGGCCTCGTATGTCGCGCCATCGCGCGCCACCGTGTCGCGGGCTTCGAGATACTCGGTCAACGTCTCGCATAGTAGCCCCAGGGCGGTCAGATCGCCGTCGCCCAGCACGCCCATGTCGGCCAGCAGATCGGCCAGTGCAGGCCAGTGTGCCCGCGCTCGATCCGAGATAAAAGCAGGCGGCGTGGTGCCGCTCAGGCGGGCGGGCGTGGCCTCTGTGGACTTGCCGCGCGTCGTGCCGGATACGACCTTGAGGGCGTGAGGTTTCGGTTTTCGTGGCATGGGCTTTTTTCCTTTCATTCCTGCACGCTCAAAAACAAAGTCCTATGCCGCCGGTATCCCTATTGCGCC
>DIUD01000085.1 GCA_002428225.1 Roseovarius sp. UBA6167
AAGTTTCCCTGGGTTATTCCGTACCAAAGGGCAGATCCCCACGTGTTACTCACCCGTCTGCCGCTCCCATTGCTGGGCGCTCGACTTGCATGTGTTAGGCCTGCCGCCAGCGCTCGCTCTGAGCCAGGATCAAACTCTCAAGTTGAAAGACGCAGTCCTTCGATCCCGGACTTGATCCGCGATCTTGAAACTCATCGTCTATCCTTGACGTTCGAACCTCTGCACATCCTTGGTTGTGCTACCGCCTATTCGGCTACTTGAGCACGATTAAGCGACCACCCTCACCCGGCCGGGACAAGGGTCAACCAAGAGTCATCTGTCTGATGTACATCAACTTCCAAAGAAGCAGACGCACGCTCAAACAGTGAAGCTGACACCACATCATCGGGGCCAAAACCCCTAGTGGCGCGACATACAGACGTCTCCGGTCGATAAAGACCAAACCGCCCGCATATCTCTTCAGATACCAGTCTTGTCAAAGAGCAAGAGGCAAAATCAACAGAGTGCGCCCTGAACTTCGGCGCGCCCCGCCAAACCTGCCCCAATTGTCCGAACCGGTGAACCCAAGCACAACCGCGCCTCAATCCCCAATCCAACCCAGCAACACCTCAGCGCCGCCGGTGAAGGCGTATCTACGACCACTCAACAAAAGGCGCAAGAGCCTTTTTTCGCTTTCGTCATTTTTTCTTCATGAAGTCGGATTTTCACGAAATATTAATGCGTTAGCGTAACAATGACTACGAACCGAATACAGAACGCGCAAGTTTGTTGCGCATCGTCTGTCACCGGCTAAACCACATCTTGCGTTATCCACAGACTTATTCCCAAGAGAACCGCCCATACCCGCTGACACGCCCCGGCTCAAGCACTGCGCTGACGCCGCGCGAAGCGCAATCGCAGCGCCAGCAGCGCCAGAATCACCGCCAGATAGGCCAGCGGCTCGATCTGAAAGCCCTTGGAGAGCCAGATGAAATGAACCGCCCCCAGAATCGCCACCGCATAAGTGAGCCGGTGCAAGACCCGCCAGCGCGCCCCCAGCCACCGCACCGCCCGGTCATTGGAGGTCATCGCCAGCGGGATCATCAGGAAAAACCCCGTCATCCCGACCGTCACATAGGGGCGCTTGACGATATCGGCCCAGATACGCCCCGCGTCGCGCACATCCAGAAACAGCCACACCGCCAGATGCAGGCCGACATAGCTAAAGGCCAGAAGGCCGATGGCGCGGCGGAACCGCAACAGGTTCACGCCCAGATACCGGCGCAGCGGCGTCAGGCACAGCCCGATGATCAGCAGTTGCAGCGCGATCTCGCCCAATTCGCGCTCCAGTGCCTTGATCGGCTCCGCCCCAAGCCCCCCGGTCGCGCCCTGCCAGACAAGCCAGGGAGCAGGCCAGCCATAGCCGAGCCAGACCGCCCAGACCGGCACCCGCCGCGCCAGCGCGTTGATGCGCTCGCGCAGGTTCAATAGTATGTCTTCAGGTCCATGCCCGCATAGAGCCCCGCCACCTCATCGGCATAGCCGTTGAACATGAGCGTGGGCTCGCGCCGCGCGAACAGCCCGCCGCCGATGCGTCGCTCGGTGGCCTGAGACCAGCGGGGATGATCCACTTCGGGGTTCACATTGCTGTAGAACCCGTATTCGCGCGGATTGGCCTTGTTCCAGCTTGTCGGCGGCTCGCTGTCGGTCAGCGTGATCCGCACCACCGACTTGATCGACTTGAACCCGTATTTCCAGGGCACCACGAGGCGCAGCGGCGCGCCGTTCTGATTGGGAATGTCGCGGCCATAGATCCCCGTGGCCATGATCGTCAGCGGGTGCATCGCCTCGTCGAGGCGCAGCCCCTCGACATAGGGCCAGTCCAGCACCGGAAAGCGCACGCCGGGCATCTCGTCGGGGCGCAGAACCGTCTCGAATGCCACATGCGTCGCCCCCGCCTGGACGCCCGCCATGGCCAGCAGGTCGGCAAGTTCAAACCCGTTCCACGGCACCACCATCGACCACGCCTCGACACAGCGGAACCGGTAGATCCGCTCCTCGATGGTCATCTGCTCCATGATCTCGGCGAAATCATACGCGCCGGGCCGGTCCACCAGCCCGTCGATCGTCACCGACCAGGGCTGCGTCGTCAGCATCGGCGCGTTGCGCGCCGGATCGCCCTTGTCGGTGCCGAACTCGTAATAGTTGTTGTAGCTGGTGATATCCTCCCAGGCGTTCGGCTCCAGCGTCTCGGCCCGCGCGGCGCCCGCGCCCAGAACGCCCGAGGCCGCCAGCCCGCCGATCACCGCGCGGCGGTTCATCCAGAGCGCCTCGGGTGTCACATCTGTCGTACCTGGCCTGTTTGTCCAGCGATGGGCCATGTCATCCTCCTCCTGTTTGTCATCGTGCTGTTCGACCAGCAGATAGGCCGCTCTCTGCCTCGCGCCAGCCCAGTCAGTTCACGACCTCGGGCGGCTGATAGCTGGGCCTGATCTTGTTGAACGGGATCGAGCTGCCATCGGCCTGCACCATCCGCACATGCCGCCGCCGCATCAGACGCGGCTCGGGCACGCCGACGGAATGGGCGATCATCTCCACCTCCTTGATGATGGATTTCGCGTAATGCGCGACCTTCATGTATTTGTCCTCCACCACCAGCCCGCGTTGCAGATGGCGGTCATGGGTGGTGATCCCGGTCGGGCAGGTGTTGCGGTTGCACTTGAGCGCCTGAATACAGCCGAGCGCGAACATGAAACCGCGCGCCGAGGTGACGAAATCCGCCCCCGCACAGATTGCCCAGGCCACATCGCCGGGATTGATCAGCTTGCCGCTTGCGATCATGCGGATGCGCTCCTTGAGCCCATGCCGGTCGCGCAGATCAACGATGCGGGGCAGCGCGTCGCGCAAGGGCATCCCCACCAGATCCATCAGCGGCATGGGCGCGGCCCCGGTGCCACCCTCGCCGCCGTCGATGGTGATGAAATCGGGCGCGCAATCGGCCCCGCGCGCGACGATACGCGCAAAGAACGGCTCCCACGCCTCGGACGAGCCGATCACGGTCTTGAAGCCCACCGGCCGCCCCGTCACCTGACGGATATGGCAGATCATGTCGATGAGGTCGTCGAAATCGTCCACCTCGGCGTGACGATTGGGCGAGATGCTGTCCTGCCCCACGGCAATGCCGCGGATGCGCGCGATCTCTTCGTTCACCTTGGCGCCGGGCAGGATGCCGCCCTTGCCAGGCTTGGCACCCTGCGCCAGCTTGATCTCGAACATCTTGACGCAAGGGTGATCCGAGACCTCGCGCAGCTTCTCGTCCGAGAGCCGCCCCGCGGCATCGCGCACCCCGTATTTCGCCGTGCCGATCTGATAGACGATGTCGCAATTGCCCGTCAGGTGCCAGGGGCTGAGCCCCCCCTCGCCGGTATTGAGCCATACCCCGGCCTTCGCCGCCCCCCGGCTGAGCGCCTCCACGGCAGGACGCGAGATCGCGCCAAAGCTCATGCCCGAAATGTTGAAGATCGAGCGCGCCTTGTAGGGGATCGCCGCCCCCGGCCCGATCTCCATCGGTGCCGTCACCGCGAATTGATCGTCGAGCGGTGGAAACACCGCCGGCACGAAAATAGGCGTGCCCGGCACATTGAGATTGCGCGTCGAGCCGAAGGCGATGGTGTTGCCCTCGCCCGTGGTCGCGTGCCGGACCCATTCGCGCTGCGCCCGGTTAAAGGGCATCTCTTCGCGGTCCATGGCAAAGAAATACTGCCGGAAGAACTCGCCCAGCTTGGTAAACAGCCCCCGGAACCGACCGATCACCGGATAATTGCGCCGGATCGCGTCGCCAGTCTGCATCCGGTCGATGATGTAGAACAGCAGAACGGCCAGCAACGCCGCCCCGAGAAAGAACACGAACAAAAGCGCCAGAATCTCGAGGATCTGCGTGATATGACCCATTTGGCCCCTCCGAAATATCGTCTCGGCCCCGACCCTGCGCTTTTCGGCGCGACCCGGCAAGACACGATTACGCAAGATTTGCCGCCATCCGGTCGATCCGCCCATCGGCACCCGATCACCGCGCAGCCCGACCGAAACGCCCGTCAGACAGGGGCAGAGCGCCCTTCGATCACATAATCGTGACTGGATATTTCAGGCTGTCACTGCTTAGCGCGCGGCCCGATTTCGTCAAGCGACGTCGGCGGAAATTCTCGTTGAACCAGCCGGCCCCGCACTGCGTATCAGCTTCAGCGATACCACGAACGGTGTCGTGACAATGGTAACAAGAGGAGACCAATCCATGCTTCGCAGAACCTGCCTCGCGCTCACCGCCGCCGTCCTCATGACCGGCCCCGCATTGGCCGACGGGCACGGCCACAAGAAGGACATCGTCGATATTGCCGCAAGCAATGACAGCTTTTCCACACTCGTCGCCGCGGTGACGGCAGCGGGCCTTGTCGATACGCTCAAGGGCGATGGCCCCTTCACCGTTTTCGCCCCGACCAATGAGGCTTTTGCTGCCCTGCCCGAAGGCACGGTGGAAAACCTTCTCAGGCCCGAGAACAAGGATCAGCTGACCGCCGTGCTCACCTATCATGTGGTGCCGGGCAAGGTCATGTCAGGCGATCTGTCGGACGGGATGACCGCCATGACCGTTCAGGGTGGTGAGGTGACCATCGGAACGACCGGCGGCGTGACCGTGGACGGTGCCAATGTCGTGCAGGCCGATGTCGAGGCCAGTAACGGCGTGATCCACGTCATCGACGCAGTGATAATGCCGCAATAAGCGGGACCGGAACGACGCGGGGCGGCTCCATCGGGGCCGCCCCGTTTGCATCACACGCCGACGTCGATCATCGCACGCGCCAGCACCGGCACGGTGGTCGCATTCAGCCCGGCAATATTGATGCGGCTGTCGCCCACCATGTAGATGCCGTGATCCGCGCGCAGCCGCTCCACCTGTTCGGGGCTGGCCCCCAGCCGCGAGAACATGCCGCGATGCTGTGCAATGAACCCGAACCGGTCCGAGCCGGAGAGCCGCTGCAACTCGCCCGCCAGTTGCTCGCGCAGTTTCAGCATCCTCAGCCGCACCTCCTCAAGCTCGGCCTGCCAGTCGGCGCGCAGGGCGTCATCGCCCAGCACCATGCTCACCAGCCGCGCGCCGTGATCGGGCGGAAAGGAATAGTTCTGCCGGTTGAGATAGGCGAGATTGCCCTGCGTGACCTTGTGAAGGCCCCGATCCTGCACTACGGCCATCAGGATGCCCGTGCGCTCGCGATAGATGCCGAAATTCTTGGAACAGCTTGCGGCAATCAGAACCTCGGGGCAGTTTGCGGCCACATGTCGCACCGCCGCCGCGTCCTCGTCCAGCCCGTCGCCAAAGCCCTGATAGGCGATGTCGATCATCGGCAGCGCACCACGCGCATTGAGCAGATCGACCACCGCGCGCCATTCCGTCAGGTTGAGATTGGCCCCCGTCGGGTTGTGGCAGCAGCCATGAAGCAGCACCACATCGCCCGCACGAACCCCGTCGAGATCGGCCATCATGCCGGCAAAACCGACCGCGCAGGTGGCGTTGTCGAAATAGCGATAGGGCACCGCCTCGATCCCCATATGCGCCAGGATGGTCAGATGGTTGGGCCATGTCGGATCGGACACGAAGACGCGCGCGCGCGGATCGGCCATCTTCACCAGTTCGAACGCCTGCCGCACCGCGCCGGTGCCGCCCGGCGTGGTGATCGCCGCCACCTGATCGCGCCTGACAGCCTTGCCCAGAATCAGCCCGATCATCGCATCGGCAAAGGCCGGATCGCCGGCAAGCGCCGTATAGGCCTTGGTGGTCTCCGTCTCCCAGAGCTGTCTTTCGGCGGTCTTGATCGCGCGCATGATCGGCGTCACGCCCTCGGGCGTCCGGTAAACCCCCACGCCAAGGTCGATCTTGCCCTCGCGCGGATCGTCACGATAGGCTTGCGCCAGCGCAATGATCTTGTCGGCGGGTTTTTCCTTCAGGTGCTCGAACATCATCCCTCTCCCGTGGCGACGGGCAGGGTGGCAAACGCCCCCCATTCCGCCCATGATCCGTCATAGAGCGCGTGGTCGATCTTGCCGATCCGTTCCAGCGCCAGGCTGATGACCGCTGCCGTCAGCCCCGAACCGCAGGTGGTGATCGCGGGCTTGCCCAGGTCCACCCCCGCCGCGTCGAAGGCCGCGCGCAGACCGTCCGCATCCTTCATCGTCTTGTCGGGGTTCAGCAGCATGGTGAAGGGCACGTTTTTCGACCCCGGAATATGGCCCGGGCGCAGGCCGGGGCGCGGCTCGGGCTCCTCGCCGCGAAACCGCCCGGCCGGGCGCGCGTCGATGATCTCGTGATCGCTCAGCTTGATGGCGGCCGAAACCTGCGTCACGTCGCGCACCATGTGGTTCTGCCGCCGCACCGTCATGTGCCGGTCGCGCACGATGGGCGGCATATCCTCGACCGCGCGCCCCTCGGCCTGCCATTTCGGAAAGCCACCGTCGAGCACGGCCACGTTCTCCTGTCCCATCAGCCGGAACAGCCACCAGACCCGCGCCGCCGAAAACAGGCCATGCGTGTCATAGACCACCACCTGATGCCCGTCGCCCACCCCCATGGCGCGCAGGCGCGACATGAATTTCTCGACCGGCGGCACCATGTGCGGCAGCGCCGAGCGTGCGTCGCTGATCTCCTCGATGTCGAAAAACCGCGCGCCGGGAATATGCGCAGCCTCATACTCGGCGCGCGCATCGCGCCCGGCACCGGGCAGAAAGGTCGTACCGTCGAGGACCCGAAGATCAGGATCCTTCAGATGGGTGGCGAGCCAGTCGGTCGAGACCAGCGTCTTGGGATCGTCGGACATCGGAACCCCCGGAAAATGAACCTTTCCCTGCCTACAATCCGCGCGACAAAAGGGCAAGTCCGCACGCGGGTGGTGGTGCTTCGGTTTGAGGTCGTCGGCTGACGCATCTTACAAGGCCTAATGGGGGCCAAGGTTTGCAGGCCCGGACACTTGAAACCGCAGCTTGGGCGCGGCGTTGATCGAAACACCAGAGATTAGGGGATTCGTATGCGTCCGCTGTGGCCGCTCTGACGGGCGGAAACCGCGGCTGATAGTGTCCACCACGTATAGTGGACATCTTGAGGCACTCCATGGCAGGCAAGAAGGGTCATAAGAAGCGGTTCTGGGCTGACGAAGAGAAGCGGTCGATCTGCGAGCAAGCGTCGGCACCGGGCGTGTCAGTCGCTCAGGTTGCGCGTCGCTATGCGATGAATGCGAATCTGATATTCAAATGGTTGAAGGACCCTCGCTTTTCCGCTGCCACGGGCGAAGCGCCAAGTGCCTTGGAAGCGGGCAGCGTTTTCCTTCCAGTGGAAGTTTCCGGCCACTCCATCGATGACCGGATTGACGAAACGACGATCAAGCCAGCCGGTTTGCCGCCTGCTTCCGTCTTGGCGCACCGGGTCGACATTACGCTCTCGGATGGACGACGGGTCGTGGTCGAAGGGCCCAGGGCGCTGTCGTCGGTTGTGGGCCTCGTGGAAAGTCTGATGGCATGATCCCGGTTCCGAGCAATACACGGGTCTGGCTTGCGGCCGGGGTGACGGACATGCGGCGGGGTTTTAACCCGGATAATTCACGAGAGGGCGGC
>DIUD01000055.1 GCA_002428225.1 Roseovarius sp. UBA6167
CCCAGGCGCCCGAAAGCGTCATCAGCCCGTTGATCATTCCCCCCCAGGACGGCATCCACAGAATGATCGAGAACACCATGCCAAGGGTCGAGGCCCAGTCAGGCAGCGCGGTATAATGCAGGTGGTGCGGACCGGCCCAGATATAGATGAAGATCAGCGCCCAGAAGTGGATGATCGACAGCTTGTAGGAATAGATCGGCCGTTCGGCCTGCTTGGGCACGAAGTAATACATCATGCCCAGGAAGCCGGCGGTCAGGAAAAAGCCCACGGCGTTGTGGCCATACCACCATTGCACCATGGCATCCTGCACGCCACTGAAAACCTGCACGGATTTGGAGCCGAAGATCGAGACCGGGATGCTCAGGTTGTTGACCACGTGCAGCATCGCCACCGTGATGATGAACGACATAAAGAACCAGTTTGCCACATAGATATGCGGCTCGCGGCGCTTGACGATGGTGCCGAGGAACACGGCCAGATAGGCCAGCCAGACGATGGTCAGCCACCAATCGATATACCATTCCGGCTCGGCATATTCCTTGCTCTGGGTCGCACCGAGAACATAGCTCGATGCCGCCATCACGATAAAGAGGTTGTAGCCCCAGAACACGAACCAGGCGAGGTTGCCCCCCCACAGCCGCGCCGCGCTCGTGCGCTGCACCACATAGAGCGAGGTGGCAATGAGCGCATTGCCCCCGAATGCAAAGATCACCGCCGAGGTATGCAGGGGCCGCAACCGGCCGAAATTGAGATAACCCTGCGCCCACTCGAAATTGAGCCCCGGAAAGGCAAGCTGAAAGGCGATGAACGTGCCGGCGAGAAAGCCCACCACACCCCAGAGCGCGGTGGCGATCACGCCCGCGCGGATCACGCCGTCCATGTATTCGCCGGAAAGATCGACCTTGGTCTCCGGCTCGTCGGTGTGCCGGAGCACCCACAGAAACAGCCCGCCAGCCACTGCCGCCACAATCAGCGCATTGACCAGATAGGCCAGGTCGCGCGCGTAATTGGCCGCGATCAGCGCGAAAAGCGTGATCAGACCAAGCACGATCAGCTTGATGTAATTCGTCATGTTGCGTCCCTTCGTCCTCGCCTGTCCGAGTCGGGCAGACCCCCGCAGGCGGTTTTGACCATGCCCGTAATGCTAGGATCGGACTCAACAAGCCTTGATCTGTGTCAATGCCCCGAGCGATCTCGATTGATCCGCGTCAAGGCGCGCCCGCGTCTTCCGTGCCTATGCTTGTGCCAGAGTAACACCAACCGGGATATCCGCCATGACATTCAACAGCCTTTTCACGGTCCTGACCGACGCCAACCTTGTCGATGAGGCCCTGACCCACGCCATCGCCATGGCCGAGGCGCATGATGCGCATCTCGACGTGCTCTGCCTTGGCGTGGATCGCAGTCAGACCGGCTATTACTACGCGGGCGCAAGCGCCATCGTGCTTCAGGAAGCGATCGCCCGCGCGCAGGAAGAGGCCGAGGAGATCGAGGCGCTGGCACGCAAGCGCCTCGATGCGACGACGATCCGATGGTCGCTCGATGCGGGCGTGAGCCAGCTGGCCGATCTCGGGCGGCATGTCTCTGCGCGGGCGCGATTCTCGGATCTGGCGATTTTGCCGCAGCCCTATGGCGAGGGGCGCGGCGCGGAATTGGAGCAGGCGACCGAATCGGCGCTTTTCGAGGGGCGCACGCCGGTTCTGATCGCGCCCGCCGGGGCCGCGCCGGTGCCGAAACCGCGCCGCATCCTTCTGGCCTGGAACGAAAGCAGCGAGGCGCTGGGTGCGGCCCGCGCCGCGCTGCCGCTGCTGCGCGACGCCGAGAGCGTGCACGTGGTGGTTATCGACCCGCCCACCCATGGCCCGAACCGCTCCGATCCCGGCGGTCTCGTGTCGCAATATCTCGCACGGCACGGGGTGAAGGTGGAAATCGACGTGCTGTCAAAGACGCTGCCGCGCGTGTCGGACGTGCTCTTGCGCCATGTCGCCGACATGGACGCCGACATGGTGGTGATGGGCGCCTATGGTCATTCGCGCTTCCGCGAGGCGATCTTTGGCGGGGCGACGCGCTACATGCTGGAACAGGCCACCGTGCCGGCCTTCATGGCGCATTAGAATCCAGCCCGAGCGGGCCGGATCTTGGGGATGTGCACCCGTCGTGATTTCCGGGTCGCCGCTCCGCATGGCGGGAGCGAATGGCAGGGAGGGCAAGCCCTCCTCGCCGCCGCCGCCCGGAACATCAGGAAAATTGCAATGAATGGCAATGGCCGCCTGGCAAGACCGTCCGCGGCCGGCCCGAAAGAAGAGCACACCCCTCACCCCCGCCGCCGTCAGGCGAAAAAAGACCCGGCCGGAATGGCCGGGCCTGTCGGCAGTCCGGGGCGCGCGGCCACTCGGGTCGCGCCGTGGCGTTCTTGCGGCCCGCAACGGGGCCGCGCGCCGCTCAGCCCTGACGGGCCTTGAACCTGCGCTGGGTCTTGTTGATTACATAGACGCGGCCCTTGCGGCGCACGACGCGGCAATCGCGGTGCCGGTTCTTGAGCGAACGCAGCGAATTGCGAACCTTCATGGTCGTCTCCTGTCTGTCGCGGCGCGCGCCGGCGCCTTTGCTGGTTACGGGTGCTGCACGACTGGCACGCAGCGGAAATTCATGGTGGGCGATACAAGGTTCGAACTTGTGACCCCTTCGATGTCAACGAAGTGCTCTACCACTGAGCTAATCGCCCCGGCCTGGCCCTTGCGCCCCTAACAAAGAGGGGCGCGGAGTTCCGCGCCTGTCCTGCGGTCTATAAAAGGAGTCGGACAGGGGATCAAGGGCTTTCAGCACGATGATTTCGCTCTATTATGCCCCTCAGGGAGAGCGCGCAATGGCCAGGGCCGCCTATTATCTGATCCATCCCGAACGGCGCACCACCTCGGTAGTGTTCGCCTCGCCCCATAGCGGGCGCGAATACCCGTCGTCTTTCCTGCGGCGCACCGCGCTCGACGGGCTTGCCGTGCGGTCTTCGGAGGATGCCTTTGTCGATCAACTGTTTGACAGCGCCCCGCACGCGGGCGCGCCATTCCTCAAGGCGGGTGTGCCGCGCGCCTTTGTCGATCTCAACCGCGGCGCCGACGAGCTTGACCCGGCGCTGATTGAAGGCGTCAGCCGTCAGGGCCACAATCCGCGTGTTGCCTCGGGCCTTGGGGTCATTCCGCGCGTGGTGGCCAACGGCCAGGCGATCTATGCGGGCAAGATCACGCTGGAAGAGGCCCGCGCGCGCATCGACGCCTATTGGCGGCCCTATCACGCGGCGCTTCGGGGCGAGCTTGACCAGGCGCATCGGATGTTCGGCCAGGCAATCCTGATCGACTGCCATTCCATGCCGCACGAGGCGATGGATGCCGTCTGCCGCCGCGGGCTGCGCCGCCCCGAGATCGTGCTGGGCGACCGTTTCGGCGCCGCCGCCGATGCCGCCATCGTGGACCGGATCGAGGGGGCATTCGTCGCGGCAGGGATTGTGGTGGCGCGCAACGCACCCTTTGCCGGGGCCTATATCACGCAGGCCTACGGGCGGCCCGGACGCGGGTATCACGCCGTTCAGATCGAGATCGACCGCGCGCTCTACATGAACGAGCGCCTCATTCGGCCCAACGGCAATTTCGAGGGGCTCCGCCGCCTTCTGCGCGGCGTGATCCACGAGATCGCCGGGATCGGCCGCGCCGAGCCGCTGCCGCTGGCGGCGGAATAGCGCCTGCCTCGGGGCTCGTCCCCCGAGGATCGCTTTGGCGCCGAAGCGGGCGCGAATACGGTCCGCCGCGCGGCCGGCCCGGTCCCCGGGCACCAGATCGGACAGCCCCCCATCGCAAAGCCGCCAAGGGCGGGGCAGCGCCGGGGCGCGCTCGAACATGTGCAAACAGTCGCGCCGGAGGCTGGGCATGGCGACCCCGTGCCACAGGCGCGCGCGCCGTCTTGGCAGTCTCCTTGCGAGGTGATAGGATCGGGCGTGTTCCCCCAAGGCAGGCGCGCCATGGCCCACCGTTTCCCCGTCCGCGTGTATTACGAGGATACCGACATGGGCGGGATCGTCTATCACGCCAACTTTCTCAAGTATATCGAGCGCGCCCGCAGCGCCTGGGTGCGCGATCTGGGGCATGACCAGAACGCCATGCGCGCGGGTGGCACGATCTTTGTCGTGCGCCGGGTAGAGGCGGATTTCCTCGCGCCCGCGCACTATGACGATGTGCTTGATGTGGTCTCCGAGATCATCTCGGCCGGCGCCGCGAAGCTGGTGATGGAACAGACGGTGATGCGCGACGAAACGGTGCTCTTTCGCGCCTTGGCGACGGTTGTCTGCCTCGGACCGGATGGCGCGCCGGTGCGGCTTCCGGCGAATATCCGCCAGCTTGCACGGTGAGCCTTGCCAAACTTGCGGGAAAGCGCCGATCCTCATGGCGTTCCCCCTGGAAATCGGTTAGTTTGGCACTTGATAAGGCCGGGAAACGGCCGGCAGAGGCATGGACGGGCAAATGGAAGCGGAAACCCTGGCGTTGGCGCAGGAGATGGACTTCTCCATGTGGGCGCTGTTCGCGCGCGCCACCTTTATCGTGAAACTGGTTATGCTGGTGCTGGTGCTGGCGTCGTTCTGGTCGTGGTCGATCATCATCCAGAAGCTCATCACCTACCGCCGCGGGCGGCGCGAGGCAGCGATATTCGACCGCCGATTCTGGTCGGGAGAGCCCCTGGACGGGCTCTTTGACGAGATCGGGCCGGAACCCGCCGGACAATCGGAACGGATTTTCGCGGCCGGGATGACGGAATGGCGGCGCAGTCATCGCAACGACGGAGAGTTGATCGCAGGCGCCACGGCGCGAATCGACCGCTCGATGGATGTGGCCATCGCCAAGGAGGCGGACGCGCTGCAAGGCGGGTTGCAGGTGCTGGCGACGGTCGGCTCCACCGCGCCCTTCATCGGCCTTTTCGGCACGGTCTGGGGCATCATGCACGCCTTTGTCGAGATCGCGGCGCAGCAGAATACGAGCCTTGTGGTGGTGGCCCCCGGCATCGCCGAGGCGCTTCTGGCAACCGCGCTTGGCCTTCTGGCGGCGATCCCGGCGGTGATCTTCTACAACAAGCTGAGCGCGGATTCTGACCGGATCGTGGCAGGCTATGAGGCCTTCGCCGACGAATTTGCCACCATCCTCAGCCGCCAGCTGGACAGCTAGGCCATGGGCGCGGGTGTCATCCAGAAAACCGGCGGTGGCGGCCGGCGCAGGCGGGGGCGGGGCCGATCGCGCCCCATGGCCGAGATCAACGTCACGCCGTTTGTCGATGTGATGCTGGTGCTGCTCATCATCTTCATGGTGGCCGCCCCACTGCTGGTGGTAGGGGTGCCGGTGGAATTGCCGAAGACAGCCGCGAATGCTCTGCCGGGCGAGCAGGAAGAGCCGCTGACCGTGACGGTGAGTGCCGATGGAAGCGTGGCGATCCAGACCACCGATGTGCCGCGCGAGGAACTGATTGCGCGGCTGACGGCGATCGCCGCCGAGCGTTCCGGTTCCCGGGTGTTCCTGCGTGCGGACGGGGCGGTGCCCTATGCCGAGGTGATGCAGGTCATGGGTGCGCTCAATCGCGGCGGGTTCGCGAATATCGGGCTGGTCACGGAAACCGGCGGTCCGGCGCTCGACGGACGCGGCGGCTAGGACGCGGGGCGCGGGGCGGCGTGAACACCGGGCAGATCATATCGGGAGCGGGCCATCTGGCATTGATCGGATGGGCCCTCTTCGGGGGTGCGTTCCGCTCCGATCCGCCGCCTTTCGAGGTGGTAGAGGCGATGGCGATTTCCGCCGAGGACTATGCCGCGATCCTGGCCGCCTCGACGGCACCCGAGGCGGTCGCCAGCATCGACACCCCCGCGCCGCCCGCGCCGGGGGAAAATGCGCCCGCGCTTGCCTCCGGGGCCGACACCGCCCCCGCGCAGAGCCAGCCCGCGGCCAATGCCGCCCCGCCGCCCGATCCGGTGCCGTCCCCGCCGGAACCCGTGTCCGCGCCTGCCGAGGTGGCCGATACCGCGCCCGAGGTCGCGCCGCCCGCCGAGGATATGGCCGTGCTGCTGCCGCAGGTCTCTCCCCGCCCGCAGCCGCGCCCCGCGCCGCGCGTCGCGCCAGAGCCGGTGGCGCCGTCCGAGCCGGATGTCCGGGTTGATGACGTGGCGCGCCCCGAGGTTGCGCCCGATGCGGGCGCCGTGGTGGAAGAGACCCCGCAGGAGGCAACCGCGCCCGAGGAGGCCGCGACCGAGATCGTGACCGAGGCCGAGCGCCCGCGCGATCCGGCCCCGACAGCATCGCCACGTCCGCGCGCGCGGCCCGCCGCTGCGCGTCCCGCGCCTGCGCCGACCCCTGCGCCCCCGACCGAGACCGCGACCGCGCCGCGCCCCGAGACCCCGCGCGACACGCCCCCCGCCACCGATCGCAGCGCCGTCAGCGATGCGCTGGCCGCCGCCCTGGGCCAGGGCACGCCGACGCCCGAGCGCCCCGCCGGCCCGCCGCTGACCGCGGGCGAAAAGGACGCGCTGCGGGTCGCGGTGCAACGCTGCTGGAACGTCGGCAGCCTCAGCTCCGAGGCGCTGGCCACCACCGTGGTTGTCACGGTGCGGATGTTCGAGACATCGAAACCCGACATCTCCAGCATCCGTATGCTGAGCCATTCCGGCGGCTCGGCCACCGCTGCGCAACAGGCCTATGAGGCCGCGCGCCGCGCGATCATCCGCTGCGGCAATGACGGATTCAGCCTGCCACCCGAGAAATTCGGGCAATGGCGTGATATAGAAATGACATTCAACCCGGAGAGAATGAGGATCAAATGATGCGCTCCCTCCTGACCCTGCTTGCCGCCCTGATGATCTGGGCTGTTCCCGCGATGGCCCAGCAAGGCGGTCCGCTGCGGCTCGAGATTACCGAGGGCGTGATCGAGCCGATGCCCGTGGCGGTCCCCGATTTCGTGGCCGACACGCCCGCCGCGCAGGAGTTGGCCCGCAACATCGCCCGCGTGATCGCGGCCGATCTGACCGGCACCGGGCTGTTCCGCGAAATCCCCGCCGCGGCGCATATCAGCCGGATCACCAGCTTTGAAAGCCCGGTGCAATTTTCCGACTGGCGTGCGATCAATGCGCAGGCGCTTGTCACGGGGGCGGTAAACGTGGATGGCGCGGGGCGCGTGATCGCGCGCTTTCGCATCCATGATGTCTTTGCGGGCCAGGAGCTCGGGCAGGGGCAACAGCTTGTGGGGGATCGTGACGGCTGGCGGCGCATCGCGCACAAGGTGGCCGATCAGGTCTATGCGCGCATCACCGGCGAGGGCGGATATTTCGACAGCCGGGTGGTGTTCGTCTCCGAGAGCGGCCCCAAGGATCAGCGCGCCAAGCGGTTGGCGATCATGGATTACGACGGCGCCAATGTGCAGTTCCTGACCGATGAATCCTCCATCGTGATTGCGCCCCGGTTCTCGCCGACTGGCGACCGGGTGCTTTATACCAGCTACGAGACGGGATTCCCGCATATCTATCTGCTCGACGTGACCAGCATGGGCCGCCGCGCGCTGCCGACGCTTGAGGGCACGATGGCCTTTGCCCCGCGCTTTTCGCCGGACGGGCGCACCGTGCTCTATTCGCTGTCGCAGGGTGGCAATACCGATCTTTACTCCATGGATATCCTCTCGGGCGCAAGCACGCGGCTGACCACCGCGCCCTCGATCGAGACCGCGCCCAGCTACAGCCCCGACGGCCGCCAGATCGTGTTCGAGAGCGACCGCTCGGGGACGCCGCAGCTATACGTCATGGACGCGGGCGGGGGCGAGGCACGGCGGATCAGTTTTGGCGCGGGCCGTTACGGCACGCCGGTCTGGTCGCCGCGCGGCGATCTCGTCGCCTTTACCAAGCAATCCAAGGGCCGGTTCCATATCGGCGTGATGCGGGTGGATGGCAGCGAGGAGCGGCTTCTGACCGCCTCGTTCCTCGATGAGGGCCCGACCTGGGCTCCCAATGGCCGCGTCATCATGTTCACCCGCGAAACCCAGGGCGCGCAGGGCGAGGCGCGGCTTTATTCGGTCGATATCACCGGGCGCAACCTGCGGCAGGTGGCCACGCCGGGCGGCGCGAGCGATCCCTCCTGGGGGCCGCTTCAGAACTGAGCAGGACTGACAGGGCGCACACCGTGTGCTAGAACATACCCAATCAAGAGGAACGGGGCTTACATGACCTATCTGAGCAAGACGATGATTCTCGTGGCGGGGCTGGCTCTGGCCGCCTGCACGAATCCTGACCGGTTCGAGGACCAGGCCGGTCTCGGCGGGGGCGGCTTCGGGGCCGGGGCCGGGGCCGGGGCCGGGTCGGTGTCAGACCCGACCTCGCCCGCCTATTTCCAGCAGGCGATCGGCGACCGGGTTCTGTTTGCGGTGGACCAGTCCACGCTCTCTCCGGCGGCGCAGGCGACGCTTGACAGGCAGGCCGGGTGGCTGATGACCAACCGCGATTTCACCGCCGTGATCGAGGGTCATGCCGACGAGCAGGGCACGCGCGAATACAACCTCGCCCTTGGTGCGCGGCGGGCGAACGCGGTGCAGGAATATCTGGTAAGCCGGGGCGTCGCCGGAAACCGTCTTCGGGCGGTGAGCTACGGCAAGGAACGCCCGATCGAGATTTGCAGCAACGAATCGTGCTATGCCAAGAACCGGCGCGCGGTCACGGTCCTGGCCGCCGGCCTGGGCAGCTGAGTGCGGTGATGCGCGCGCTTCTGGGACCGCTCGCCGCGCTGATGCTCGCCGCCCCTCTCGGGGCCGGCGCGCAGCAGGCCGCCACGCTGGCCGATATCCGGCAGGAACTGACGGTGCTTTTCGTCGAGTTGCAAAAGCTCAAGCGCGAGCTGAGCACGACCGGCGGCGCGGGGCAGCTTGCGGGGGGCGGCTCGCTGCTTGACCGGGTGAACGCGATCGAATCCGAGGTGCAGCGCCTCACGTCCAAGACCGAGGAACTGGAGTTTCGCATCGATCGGGTGGTGAGCGACGGCACCAACCGGGTGGGCGATCTGGAGTTCCGGCTGTGCGAGCTGGAGCCGGGCTGCGACATCGGGACGCTGGAGCCGGGCAGCACCCTTGGCGGCGCGATCGGGCAGACGGGTGGCGGCGGGGCCATGCCCGCGCCCGCGCCCGCGCCTGCCCCCGTCGGCCCAGAGCTTGCCGTGGGCGAGCGCGACGATTTCGAGCGCGCGCGCGCGGCCCTTGACGCGGGCGATCACGCGGCGGCGGCCGCGCAGTTCGCGGCCTTTCTCAGCGCCTATCCCGGCAGCCCGCTTGCCGGTCAGGCTGGGTTGTTGCGCGGCCGCGCGCTCGAGGCGGCAGGCCAGCAAAGCGCCGCCGCGCGCGCTTGGCTCGACACGTTCAGCGCCGCGCCCGACGGGCCAGAGGCGGCCGAGGCGCTGTTCAACCTCGGTCGCGCGCTGGGCGCGCTGGGTCAGAAGGACGAGGCCTGCGTCACGCTCGGGCAGGTCGCGCCGCGCTATCCCGACGCGGCGGTGGCGCCCGAGGCGGCGGCGGAAATGGCCCGGCTCGGCTGTTCGTGAGCGGGGATTGCGTGGTGCGCGGGGCGGTGGCGGATCATTTCGCCCCCGTCCCGCCGCCCCGTCTGGGGGTGGCCGTCTCGGGCGGCAGCGATTCGCTGGCGCTTTTGCATCTGCTGAACGACTGGCGCGGCGCGGGCGGGCCGGCACTGCGTGTGGCGACGGTCGATCACGGCTTGCGCCCGGAGTCCGCGGCAGAGGCCGCGGCGGTCGCGCGAATCTGCGCCGCGCTGGGGCTGGCGCATGACACGCTGCGCTGGCACGGGGAAGAGGGGGGCGGCAACCTGCCCGACCGCGCGCGGCGCGGACGTTACCGCCTGCTGGCGGGCTGGGCGCGGGCGCATGGCCTCGGGGATGTGGCCATCGGTCACACGAGCGACGATCTGGCCGAGACCTTCCTCATGCGATTGGCGCGGGGATCGGGCGTTGACGGGCTGTCGGCGATGCGGGCGCGCTGGCAGGCGGGCGGCGTCACCTTTCACCGGCCCATGCTCGCGCTCGGGCGCGGGCAACTGCGCGACATGCTGCGCGCGCGCGGCGTGGGATGGGTGGACGATCCGACCAATGCCGATCCGGGCTATGCGCGCACCCAGGCGCGCGCGGTGCTGGCGGCGCTCGCTCCGCTCGGGCTGGACAGCGCCACGCTGACGGAGAGCGCGCGGCGTCTGGCCGAGGCGCGCGCGGCGCTTGCCCATCACGCGCGGCAGGCCGCAGGCGCGCTGGCTTCGGTCGCGGCGGGCGACCTGCTGCTGGCACGGGAAGGGTTCAGCACCCTGCCCGACGAGACCGCGCGGCGACTGCTGATCGCGGGGCTGCGCTGGCTGACCGGCGCGGCCTATCCCCCGCGCGGCGCGGCGATGGACGATTTTCTCGAGGCGGCGCGCGACGGGCGGCGGATGACCTTGCGGGGCTGCGTGCTGAGCGTCGAGCCGGCGCATATCCGCCTGTGCCGGGAATACAATGCCGTGGCGGGGCTGCGCGCGCCGGCCACGGCCCTCTGGGACGGGCGCTGGCGCGCGACGGGCGACGGCGAGGCGGAGATTGCCGCGCTTGGCCCCGAGGGCCTCTGCGCCTGCCCCGACTGGCGCGCGGGCGGGCTGCCGCACGCAAGCGCGCTGGCCGCGCCGGGCCTCTGGCGGGGCGATGCGCTCATCGCCGCGCCGCTCCATGGCTGGGCGAATGGCTGGCGGCTTGCGCTTGAGCGCCCGCTCGCGGCGTTTTGCGACATCGTGATCGGTCATTGAACCCGGCCGAGCGATGTCTATTTAACTGATCAGGCCCCCGTGCTATGGGCAACAGGACCGACATTTGGGAGACCTCTCTTGGGCAACGCGCGCAACATCGCCTTCTGGCTGATCCTGTTTCTGCTGATTCTGGCGCTCTTCAACCTGTTCAGCGGATCGGGTGACACGCTCCAGAGCCGTTCGGTGCCCTATTCCGAATTCGTCGCCGCCGTGGATAGCGGCGCGGTGAGCCAGGTCACGCTTGATGGCGAGACGGTGCGCTATCGCGGCACCGACGGCAACGATTACACCACCATCCGTCCCGGGGATGCCGAAATCACGCAGCGGCTCATCGACCGAGGCGTTCCGGTCAGGGCAGAGAGCCAGCAGAAATCGGGCTTTCAGTCCTTCCTGATTTCGCTTGTGCCTTTCTTGCTGCTCATCGGGGTGTGGATCTACTTCATGAACCGGATGCAGGGCGGCGGGCGCGGCGGGGCCATGGGCTTTGGCAAGTCCAAGGCCAAGATGCTGACCGAAAAGCATGGTCGCGTGACATTCGACGATGTGGCAGGGATCGACGAGGCCAAGGAAGAGCTTGAGGAAATCGTCGAATTCCTGCGCAATCCGCAGAAATTCAGCCGCCTTGGCGGCAAGATCCCCAAGGGCGCGCTGCTTGTCGGCCCGCCGGGCACCGGCAAGACGCTGTTGGCGCGCGCCATCGCGGGCGAGGCGGGCGTGCCGTTCTTCACCATCTCCGGCTCCGATTTCGTGGAGATGTTCGTGGGCGTGGGCGCCTCCCGGGTGCGCGACATGTTCGAGCAGNNTCATCGACGAGATCGACGCCGTGGGGCGCCACCGTGGCGCGGGCTATGGCGGCGGCAATGACGAGCGCGAGCAGACGCTCAACCAGCTTCTGGTGGAAATGGACGGGTTCGAGGCCAACGAGGGCGTCATCATCATCGCCGCCACCAACCGCAAGGACGTGCTCGACCCCGCGCTGTTGCGCCCCGGCCGGTTCGACCGCCAGGTGACCGTGCCCAACCCCGATATCAAGGGCCGCGAGAAGATCCTCAATGTCCACGCCCGCAAGACGCCCCTGGGGCCGGATGTGGATCTGCGCCTGATCGCGCGCGGCACGCCCGGTTTCTCGGGGGCGGACCTGGCCAACCTCGTCAACGAGGCGGCGCTGACGGCCGCGCGGGTGGGGCGCCGCTTTCTCACCATGGTGGATTTCGAGAATGCCAAGGACAAGGTGATGATGGGGGCCGAACGCCGCTCGATGGTGCTCACCGCCGATCAGAAGGAAAAGACCGCCTATCACGAGGCCGGACACGCGGTGGTGGGTCTTGCCCTGCCGAAATGCGATCCCGTCTACAAGGCCACGATCATCCCGCGCGGCGGCGCGCTTGGCATGGTCGTCAGCCTGCCCGAGATCGACCGGCTCAATTGGCACAAGGCGGAATGCGAGGAAAAGCTGACCATGACAATGGCCGGCAAGGCCGCCGAGGTGATGAAATACGGCAAGGAGAACGTCTCGAACGGGCCTGCGGGCGATATTCAGCAGGCCAGCGGGCTTGCCCGCGCCATGGTGATGCGTTGGGGCATGTCCGACAAGGTGGGCAATGTCGATTACCAGATGGCCCATGAGGGCTATATGGGCAACGGCGCGGGCGGCTTCTCGATCTCGGCCCATACCAAGGAGCTGATCGAGGACGAGGTGCGCCGCCTGATTGATGAGGCCTATCAGAATGCGCGTGTGATTCTCGAAGAGCGTCAAGAGGAATGGGAGCGGCTGGCGCAGGGGCTGCTGGAATACGAGACCTTGACCGGCGAGGAGATCAAGCGCGTGATGCGCGGTGAGCCGCCATCGGCGGATGACGACGATGACGGCACGCCCGAGGCGGCCAAGCCCTCGCTCGCCGCCATTCCGAAGACCAAGCCCAAACCCTCGCGCGGGGCGGGCGATGGCGGGCTGGAGCCCGAGCCCTCGACGTGAGCCCCGCACCCGCGAAAGCCGACTGGAACCCGAACGCCTATGCGCGGTTTCGAGACCAGCGATTTCGGCCCGCGCTCGACCTGCTGAACGCGGTGGTGCAGATGGGGGCGGGCGATGTTGTCGATCTGGGCTGCGGCAATGGTGTAATGGCCAGCGCGCTGCGCGCGCGCGCGGTCGGGCGTGGCGTCGTCGGTGTCGATGCCAGCCCCGCCATGCTGGAGCGCGCGAGAGAGGCGGGCTATGACGTATTGCAGCAGGCCGATATCGCCGACTGGTATCCGCAGCGCGCGCCGGGCCTGATCTATTCCAACGCCGCGCTGCACTGGGTCGGCGGGCATGAGGCGCTGATGCCGCGACTGGCGGGAATGTTGGGCAAGGGCGGCACGCTGGCGGTGCAGATGCCCCGTCAGAACAAGGCCCCTTCGCACCGCGTCTGGCTGTCGCTGGCCGAAGACCTGTATCCGGGCCGCGCCGGAAAGATGGGCACTCCCGGTGTCATGGCCCCGATGAGATACGAGGAATTGATGGCCCCGTTGGGGCAGTTCCGCCTCTGGGAGACGGATTATTACCAGCGCCTGACCGCCGAGCCGGGCAGCCACCCGGTGCGCCGCTTTACCGAGAGCACCTATGCCCGCCCCATCCTCGCCGTGCTCGACGAGGCGGAGCGCGCCGATCTCATCCGCCGCTACGAGGAGGTGATGCACACCGCCTATCCCGTGCGCGGCGACGGCACGGTGTTATTCCCGTTCCGGCGTCTGTTCTTTACCCTCACCGTCTGAGCGCGCGCGCAAGGCACCGATCACGCGGTCGGCCATTCGGGCTCTGCCAGCCCGTTCGCGCGGCAACAGGCGGTGACGGTGTTGGCCAGCAGGCAGGCGATCGTCATTGGCCCCACGCCGCCGGGCACCGGGGTGATCGCGCCGGCCACCTGCCGCGCCGAGGCGAAATGCACATCGCCCACCAGCACGGACTTGCCGTCGCGTTCGATTCGGTTGATGCCCACGTCGATCACCGTCGCGCCCGGTTTGATCCAGTCGCCCCGCACCATTTCGGGCCGGCCGACGGCGGCCACCACGATATCGCCGCGCCGCACCACATCGGCCAGATCACGGGTGCGCGAATGGGCGATGGTTACCGTGCAGCTGTCATTCAGCAGAAGCTGCGCCATCGGCTTGCCGACGATGTTGGAGCGCCCGATCACCACCGCCTCCAGCCCGGCGAGCGGGCCGAGATGCCTGCGCAGCATCATCAGGCATCCCAGCGGCGTGCAGGGCACCATGCTCTTTTGCCCGGTGCCCAGACGGCCCACGTTGGAGATGTGAAACCCGTCCACATCCTTGGCCGGGTCGATCGCGTTGACCACCAGATCGGGATCGAGATGCCCCGGCAGCGGCAGTTGCACGAGGATGCCATGCACCGCCGGATCGTCGTTTAATTGCGCGATCAGCGCCACAAGCTCTGCCTCGGAGGTTGCCGCGTCAAGGCGATGCTCATAGGAATTCATTCCCGTCTCGACCGTCTGCCTGCCCTTGGAGCGAACATAGATCTGGCTCGCGGGGTCCTCGCCCACCAGCACCACGGCAAGGCCGGGCGTGATCCCGTGCGCCTCTTTCAGCCGCGCGACGTGGCCGGCCACCTGGCCCCGGATCGTGGCGGCGAGAGCCTTGCCGTCGATGATATCTGCGCTCATGTGTTTTCCTTTCATGGTCGCGAGAGGCCGGCGATTTCCCGGCCCCTGCGGTCAGAACAAGCCTTCGATCTGTCCCGCCTCGTCGAGGCGGATGTTCTCGGCGGCGGGTTTCGGGGGCAGGCCGGGCATGGTCATGATCTCGCCGCAGACCACCACGACAAACCCCGCCCCCGCCGAGAGGCGCACCTCGCGCACCGGCACCGAATGGCCCGTGGGTGCGCCGCGCCGGTCTGGATCGGTGGTAAAGCTGTATTGCGTCTTGGCCATGCACACGGGCAGGTGGCCATAGCCCTGCGCCTGCCAGTCCTTCAGCTGGTTGCGGATCTTCTGATCCGCCAGCACCTCATCGGCGCGGTAGATGCGCTTGGCGATGGTTTCGATCTTCTCGAAAAGCGGCATCTCGTCAGGGTAGAGCGGCGCGAATTGCGACACGCCGCTCTCGGCAATCGCGACCACCTTGCGCGCGAGGGTCTCGGCCCCCTCGCCGCCCAACGCCCAGTGGTGGCACGCGATCGCCGCGCTGCCCTGCGTTTGAACATAGTCCCTGACCGCCGCGATCTCGGCCTCGGTATCGGTCACGAAATGGTTGATCGCCACCACCACCGGCACGCCAAAGCTCTTGACGTTCTCGATATGGCGGCCAAGGTTCGGGCAGCCCTTTTTCACCGCCGCGACATTCTCGGCCTCCAGATCGGCCCTCGCCACCCCGCCGTGCATCTTCATCGCCCGCACCGTCGCCACGATCACTGCGCAATCGGGCACCAGGCCGGCCTTGCGGCACTTGATGTTCATGAATTTCTCGGCGCCCAGATCGGCCCCGAACCCGGCCTCGGTCACGACATAATCGGAGAGCTTGAGCGCGGTGGTCGTGGCGATGACCGAGTTGCAGCCATGCGCGATATTGGCGAACGGGCCACCATGCACGAAGGCCGGGTTGTTCTCGAGCGTCTGCACGAGATTGGGCTGCATCGCATCTTTCAGGAGCACGGTCATCGCGCCCTCGGCCTTGATGTCACGGCAAAAGACCGCAGACCTGTCGCGGCGATAGGCGACGATCATGTTGCCAAGACGCTCTTCCAGATCCTTCAGGTCGCGCGCGAGGCACAGGATCGCCATGACCTCCGAGGCCACGGTGATGTCGAACCCGTCCTCGCGGGCAAAGCCGTTCGAGACGCCGCCAAGCGACGAGATGATCTGCCGCAGCGCCCGGTCGTTCATGTCCACAACGCGCCGCCACACGACGCGGCGGGTGTCGATGGTCTGTGCGTTGCCCCAGTAGATATGGTTGTCGATCATGGCGCTCAGCAGGTTGTGCGCGCTGGTGACGGCGTGGAAATCGCCGGTAAAATGCAGGTTCATGTCCTCCATCGGCACCACCTGCGCATGACCGCCGCCCGCCGCCCCGCCCTTCATCCCGAAATTCGGGCCAAGCGACGCCTCGCGGATGCAGACCGTCGCCCTCTTGCCGATCCGGTTCAGCGCGTCGCCAAGCCCCACCGTCGTCGTGGTCTTGCCCTCGCCCGCAGGGGTAGGGTTGACTGCTGTCACGAGAATGAGCTTGCCGGTCGGGTTGTCCTGGACCGAGCCGATGAACTCCTGGCTCAGCTTGGCCTTGTCATGGCCATAGGGCAGCAGATGCCCGGCGGGGATGCCAAGCCTGGCGCCGATCTCCTGGATCGGCTTCTTGTCGGCTTCGCGCGCGATCTCGATGTCGGATTTGTAGCTCATGTCCGGTCCTCTTTTCCGAGTGCGGCCTTGGGGGCGTCTCGCTCTCGCCTATAGCGGCTTTGTGCTCCGATCTGAAACGTGAATCGGGCATTTCCAGCCAGGAGCGGCAGTCTGATGCGGGCGCAGGGATCCAGGCCGGGCTTTGCCGCAAAGACCTCTGGGCGACTGCGGGTCTGGGGGCTCTCCCATGGATGCTGGTGTCTGCCCGGCGGTTGACGATGTTGACAGAAAGGAGACGAGTGTGAGAAGATTTCCCGATATTAGCGATTCCTGATCGCGAGGCGGATCTCGCGAGTAGAATTTTCGAACTTCGAACAATGTTTATATTCGTCCGGGCGAGGACGGCGAGAGCAGAAGCTCCGCGTCCATGACGCGAGGGAAGAGGAGACGAAATGGACTATCGGATGACAGACGACCAGCGCGCGATCCGCGCGTCGGTCATGGACCTGTGCCAGAAGTTCCCGCCGGAATACTGGAGAGAGAAGGACGCCAAAGGCGGCTTTCCAGAGGATTTCTACCGCGCCGTCGCCGAGGCCGGCTGGCTGGGCATCGCCATGCCGGAGGAATACGGCGGTGCGGGTCTCGGGATCACCGAGGCGGCGGTGCTGATGCAGGCGATCGCGGAATCCGGCGGCGGGCTGAGCGCCACCTCGGCGGTGCACATGAACATCTTCGGCCTCTCGCCCGTGGTCGCCTTCGGAACTGAAGAGCAGAAGCGGCGGATGCTGACCCCGCTGATCAAGGGCGAGACCAAGGCCTGTTTTGCGGTGACAGAGCCGGGCACCGGCCTCAACACGACGAAGCTCAAGACGCGGGCCGTGCGCAAGGGTGATACCTATTACATCAGCGGACAGAAGGTCTGGATCTCGACCGCGCAGGTCGCCGACTACATGCTGATTATTGCCCGGACCACCCCGGTCGAGGAGTGCAAGAGCCCGACCGACGGGCTGAGCCTGTTCTACACCAAGCTCGACCGCAAATATGTGGCCATCCGGGAGATCGACAAGATGGGCCGCAAGGCCGTCGATTCGAACGAGCTGTTCATCGAGGAGCTGCCGGTGCCGGCGGCCGACCTGATCGGCGAGGAGGGCAAGGGGTTCCGCCACATCCTGCACGGGATGAACGCCGAGCGGGTGCTGGTTTCGGCCGAATGCGTGGGCATCGGGCGCTATGCGCTGGCCCGCGCGGCCAAGTATGCCAACGAGCGGATCGTCTTCGACCGGCCGATCGGCCAGAACCAGGGCATCCAGCATCCGCTGGCCCGTGCCTGGGCGCAGCTTGAGGCCGCCAATCACATGGGCTTTCAGGCCGCCACGCAATATGACCGCGGCGAACCTTGCGGGATCGAGGCCAATGCGGCGAAGCTTCTGGCGTCGGAGGCCGCTTTCTTCGCCTGCGAGCGGGCGATTCTCACCCACGGCGGCTTTGGTTATGCCAAGGAATACGATGTCGAGCGGCTGCTGCGCGAGGTCATGATCCTGCGCATCGCCCCGATCTCGGCGGAACTGGTGCTCAGCAACATCGCCGAGAAGCAGCTCGATTTGCCGAAATCCTACTGAACCGCAACAGGTGACCGCTGCGCCCGGGGAGGAACGCGGCGGGCCGGACTCCCCGAAAGGAAACAGGAAGAGACGGAAAGACAAGTCGCAACAGGTTACGGGGAGACGACCCCGTTGAGGAGGAGAGACCACATGACCTATGCACTGAAAGCCGCAGCCGCGGTGATCGCACTTGCCACGGGGCTGACGGCTGGTGCCGCCCGCGCGCAAGACACGATCGAACTCAAGATAACCTATCCTTTTCCCGCCACCCACTACCTGATCGCGAGCGGACTCGATGTCTGGGTGGCCGCGGTGAAGGAAGAATTGGGCGACCGCGTGAACTTCACCATCTATCCGGCGCAGCAACTCGGCAAGGCGGGCGATACGCTCGACCTCGCGGCGAACAAGGTGGCTGACGTGGTGCTTACGGGCACCTCCTACCACCCTGCGCAGCTTACCGTCTCTGCTGTGGCCGAACTGCCGGGGATGTTCTCCGACATCTGCGTCGCCAGCCGCGCCTCGATGGAGCTGTCCAAAAAAGGCGCGCTCTTTGACGAGGTGGACTTCGCGCCGAACGGGGTGCGCGCGATCTACAATGCCAGCCTGCCGATCTACAATGTCGTCACCGCGACCCGAAAGGTCGAGAAGCTCGAGGATCTGGCGGGCCTCAAGCTGCGCACCACCGGCGCCGCGATGGACATGACCGCACGGACCCTGGGCGCGGTGGGGGTGCGGATGCCTTCGGCCGAACTGTACCAGGCGGCGCAGCGCGGCACCGTGGACGGGGCACTCTTTCTCTATAACGGGATGCCGCCCTACGACCTGCAGACGGTGTTCAAGCACAGCACCGAGGGCGTCAGCATGGGCACCACCCATGTCGTCGTGCTGATGAATCGCGAGAGGTTCGACGCCCTGCCGGCCGACATTCAGGAGGTATTTCTGCGCCACGGCGCCGCCGCCGCCGAGAACAACTGCACCTGGATGGCCGAGAACGACAAGCTCGCGCGCGACAAGATGGTGGCCGAGTCCGGCCTCGAGGTGACCACGCTCGACGCCGACGAGAAGGCCCGCTGGGAAAAGCGCACCGCCATGGTCGCCGACGAGTGGGCCGAGTCCATCGGTCCGCAGGGCAAGCAGGCGCTTGCGGCCTATCGCGAGGCGTTGGAGCACTTCGCGAAACAGAATTGAGCCCGCCCCGCCGGGGAGAGGTTCCCCGGCGGGAGAGCCCGCCACACCCGTCTGACCTCTTGTGCCCGGGGCATCCCTCCCTGCGGCAGACAGTTGGAGATATCGCCATGACCCCCCTTCCCAGATCCGCGACGCGACCGGTTCGCTCGTTCCTCTTCGTTCCCGGGCACCGCGAGAGCTGGATTGACCGGGTCGCTAGTTGCGGCGCCGATGCCGTGATCCTCGACCTTGAAGACAGTGTGCCCGCCGACCACAAGGCCGCGGCGCGGGCGCTGGTCGCCGGCAAGATTGCCGGGCTCGCCTCGGCGGGCCAGCGCGTCTATGTGCGCATCAACCGTTCGCCGGCGCTTTATGACTTCGAGGATATTCTTGCCGTGACGCGCGAGGGGCTCGAAGGGCTGGTGCTGTCAAAGCCCGGCGGTCCGGAAGACATCCAGATCGCCGCAGCGCTGCTCAGCGAGGCCGAGATGCGAAACGGCCTCTCGCTTGGCCGCATCGCACTCACCCCCACGCTGGAAACGGCGCGCTCGATGCAACTGGCCTACGAGATCGCGCTGAATCCGCGGGTCAATGCGATCTGCGGCGCCAGCGCGAAGAACGGCGATTCCGCCCGCGCGCTCGGTATCGAATGGAGCCAGGAGGGCAGCGAGACGCTCTACATGTGGCAACGCACGGTCATGGCGGCGCGGGCGGCCGGCAAGATGCCGATCGGCGGGCTCTGGCAGGACGTGCACGATCTCGAGGGGCTCGAGCGCTACGCCCGCCGCAACCGCGCCCACGGCTTCGTGGGCGAGATGATCCTGCACCCGTCGAACGTCGCCGTGGTCAACCGCGCCTACACCCCGACGCCCGAGGAGATCCGCTATTTCAAGGGCATGATCGAGGCTTACGAGGCGGCGGCCGCGCAGGGTATCGGCGCGGTGATCTATGACGGGGACCACATCGACCTCGCCCATGTCCAGACCGCCCGCGCGGTCGTCGCGCTGGCCGAAGGAACTGACGGCGAGGATTGAGCCGACCACCGATGTAGCACAGGGAGGACCCCGCAATGCAAACCACCGTATCAGGCAAGTACTATGAAGACCTCGAACCCGGTCAAATCTACCGCCACGCGATCACCCGCACGGTGACCGAGACCGACAACCTGCTGTTCTCGGCGCTCACCTACAACTCGCAGCCGCTGCACATCGACGCGGAGTTCAGCAAGAACACCATGCACGGCCAGCGCCTGGTCAACAGCATCTTCACGCTGGGCCTCGTGGTGGGCGTGGGCGTGGGCGAGCTGACGCTGGGGACGACGCTCGGCAATCTCGGCTTCGGTGAGATAACCTTTCCCAAGCCCGTCTTCATCGGCGACACGCTGCGCGCCGAGACCGAGATCACCGACCGGCGCGAATCGCGCAAGAATCCCGAAACCGGTATTGTCCATTTCGAGACGCGCGGCTTCAACCAGCGCGACGAGATGGTGGTGAAGGTCCACCGCGTCGGCCTGATGATGAAGCGCCCGGCCCCGGCCTGAGCCACGCCGGGCGGCGACAGGGGTGCCAGGGTTCAACCACGGGGAGGCGCAGATGAGGAGGCTGTGCCGGGCGGCGATGGGTCATTTGACGAGCGCGTGCACGATGCCGCCGGTGCGGCTGGCCATGGTGATCATTTTCAGGCAGTCCGGACGGATGTCGGACTGAGGCCGAGCGCGGGACGCTCCGGTGCCCGTCGGGCGCCTGGGCTGCCAAACAGGGAGAAGATCATGACCGATACCACCCCCACACCGTCGCCCGACCCGGCCGCGCCCCCCTGGCAGCCGCTTGCGGGGGTGCGCGTCGTCGATTTTTCGGCGCTCCTGCCGGGGCCGCTCGTCGGGGCGGTGCTGGCTGATCTCGGTGCCGAGGTGGTAAAGATCGAGCCGCCCGGCGGCGAGGGGGTGCGCCAGCGCGCGGTTCTGGCACCGATCCTGCACGCCGCCAACCGTAGCAAGGCGAGCCTCGCGATCGACCTCAAGCATGATGGCGCCGCAGCGGTGGTGGAGCGGCTGGCCCGCTGGGGCGATATCACGCTGGAAAGCTTCCGCCCCGGCGTGGCCGCGCGGCTGGGGATCGACCATGCCAGCCTCGCGGCGATCAATCCGCGGATCATCAGCTGCTCGGTCTCGGGCTACGGCCAGACCGGGCCGTGGCGTGACACGCCGGGGCATGACCTCAACTTCCTCGCCGCCGGCGGGGCCTTTGCCTTTTCGGGGCACTGGACGGGGCGTCCGCGCCGGTCGGGGATGCCGGTGGCCGACCTGCTGGGCGCGGGCAACGCCGCCATCGCGGTGCTCGCCGCGCTCAACGAGCGCGAGCGCACGGGGCGCGGCAGGGCGCTCGACGTCGCGCTGATGGATGCGGTGCTCTTCGGCGTCTCGATGCGCCACGGGCTCGACCGCGATCACTGGGCGCCCGATTCCCCATATCCGACCAACGACCTCTTCACCACGGCCGACGACTGCGAAATCGCGCTCGGCGTCGGCTCGGAGGAGCATCTTTGGGAGAATTTCCGCGCCGTCATGGCACCCGACATGCCGATGATCCTCGAACCCCGCTTCGACACCGACGCGGGCCGGCGCGAGCACGGCGACGCGCTCTTCGCCGCGCTGACCGAGGCCATCGCCCGGCGCGCCGCCGCCGACTGGATGGCGCGCTTTGCCGCCGCCGACGTTCCCGCGAGCCTGTGCCTCTTTCCCGCCGAGGCGGTGACCAGCGAGCATGTTCTCACCCGCGGCTTCGTCACCGAGGTGGGGGGGCGGAAGCTCTCGGCCTTCCCGGTCGTGGCCGACGGGCGGCAGCCGCAGATCCGCGGACCCGCACCAGGGGCGGGGTCGGGCACGCGCGAGATCCTCGCGATGCTGGGCGTCGAACCTGCGTCGGTGGAGGAACTGCTGCGCGCCGGAGTTATCGCTGAGGAACCGAAGGGGAGGGGCTGAACATGGCGGGGCTGTTGGAGGGGGTCCGGGTGCTCGATCTCACGACGATGGGGACGGGCCCCTACGCGACCCAGATCCTCGGCGAATACGGGGCCGAGATCGTCAAGCTGGAAAGCCCCGAGGGCGATCCGATCCGCAATGTCGGCCCGGCGCGGCACCCGAAGATGAGCGCGCTCTTCCTCGCCATCGGCGCCGGCAAGCGCAGCCTCGCGCTCGACCTGCGCAAGCCCGAGGCGCGGCCGGTCCTGGAACGGCTGGTCGCACGCGCCGACGTGGTGATCCACAACATGCGCGACCCGGCGGCGAAGAAGCTGGGGCTGACCTTCGAGGATCTGCGGCAGATCAACGAGGGCATCGTGCTCTGC
>DIUD01000043.1 GCA_002428225.1 Roseovarius sp. UBA6167
GATGCCGCGTTCCCGAGCACACCCGAACGCTTCGTCCACAAACCGCCAAAACCGCCTCGGATCCCGACCGCCGTCTGGATCAATCCACCAAAGCCAATCGAACCGAACCAGGCCTGAAGTCCGAAAGCCACTGTCTCTAAGTCGTTGACACGTTCCGCGGCTGCGCTACACCGGCCCCATGCCTGAGATCGACTCGCTCTTCGTGACCCGCCTCTATCGTGCCCGTCTGAACGCGCACGGCCCCGCCATCGACGCGCAGGAACTTGAGGCGTCGTGCTATTCCATCGCCCAGGATGACGAGGCCGGGCAGGCCTGGTGCGAGAGCGAAGGCTATCCCGGCTATACCTCCTACGCCTCGCTTGCCGACCTGCCCTGGCGGTTTCCGATCTTTGCCGATCTGGTCCGCGCGCTCGACGCGCATGTGGCGGATTTCGCGCGGGACCTGGAGTTTGACCTTGGAGAGCAGGCGCTGCGGCTGGAGGATATCTGGATCAACATCCTGCCCGAAGGGGGGATGCATTCGAGCCATATCCACCCCCATTCGGTGATCTCCGGCACCACCTATGTGACCATGCCCGAGGGGGCCTCGGCGCTCAAGCTCGAGGATCCGCGCTCGGCCCGGATGATGGCCGCCCCGCCCCGCCGCAAGGACGCGCGGAAGGAGATGCGCGGCTTTGTCTATGTGACACCGCAGGTGGGCGACGTGCTCCTGTGGGAATCCTGGCTGCGCCACGAGGTGCCGATGAACATGAGCGAGGAAGACCGCATCAGCGTGAGCTTCAACTACGCCTGGGGCGATTGAGGGGCAGGAGACGGCCATGGATCTGCGCGCGCTTGGCATGGGCCTGGCCTTTGCCGTCATGTGGTCTTCGGCCTTCACCTCGGCGCGGATCATCGTCGCCGCCGCGCCGCCGCTGACGGCGCTTGGCCTGCGCTTTCTCATCTCGGGGCTGTTGGGCATCACCATCGCATGGATGCTGGGGCAGAGCTGGCGGCTCACGCGCCCGCAATGGCGCGCCACGATCATCTTCGGGGTCTGCCAGAACGCGCTCTATCTCGGGCTGAACTTCGTGGCGATGCAGACCATCGAGGCCTCGCTCGCCGCGATCATAGCCTCGACCATGCCGCTTTTGGTGGGCTTCTTTGCCTGGGCCGTCATGGGCGAACGCCTCGGGCCGGTTGGGATCCTCGGCCTGTTGGCGGGGCTCGTGGGCGTGATGGTGATCATGGGCGCACGGTTCCAAGGGGGGATGGACCTTTACGGCGTCGGCCTGTGCGTGATCGCGGTGTTTGCGCTGGCCTTTGCCACGCTATCGGTGCGCGGTGCGGCCTCGGGCGGGAATTTCCTCATGGTGGTGGGCCTTCAGATGATCGTGGGCGCGGCCATTGTCGGCCCGCTCGGGCTACTGACCGAACCTCTGGTGATCGACTGGAGCTGGACGCTCATTGCGGCCTTCGTCTATACCACGCTCGTTCCGGGGCTGGCCGCCACGCTCGTGTGGTTCCTGCTGGTCGAGCGGATCGGGGCCACGCGCGGCGCAACCTTTCATTTCCTCAACCCGTTCTTCGGCGTGGCTATCGCGGCGGCGCTGCTGGGCGAGGCGCTGCGGCTCTGGGATCTGATCGGCGTGCTGGTGATCATGGCCGGGATTCTCGCGGTGCAGCTTTCCCGGCAGCGGCGCCCTGCCTGAAGAAATTTCAGTAAAAGTCGAGAGACTTTTCGGGTTTGAAAGCGAGACGGATCAATTGGTTGGCACCGTCCGGCACCGGACCGTGCGAACCAAGGGGACGCTGTCGCAGAAAACGGCGAGCTCATGGTCTTCAAGTTCGTTCAGGTCGCATCACCCAAGATACGGCATGGCTCCAACCGAAATCATGCCAGCTCCAACCGAAAAGCCTTTGCCCCGCAGGAGCCATCCTTACATTGTCCGAGGACAATGGTCGAATGCCCTGGATCAGGCTGCGCCTTTGGCGGAGTGGGGCCTGCCCGAAGAAGGCCTTCGCCTATGAGGTGGATCGGGACGGGTATCGCTGCCCGTAGGGACAGTTGCTCGGATACGCGCGGACCGACCGGCAGGGCTACCGCCATTACAAGTCAGACCCCGCGATCTGCCGCGACTGTACCTTGCTGGCATCCGCCCAGAACATCAAGAAAATCGCAATGGCAGCCTGCCTAAACCACCCAGTGCCGGCGTGAAACGAGGGCACCCCCCGCAAATTCCTGTCAGGCGAAAACAAACCCGGCCAAAATGACCGGGTTTGTCAGCAGTCTGGCGGGCCCTTGCGGGGCCCGTTTTCATTTGGCCGCCTCGATCAGCGCCACGACATGCGGCCCCAGCCCCTCGACGATCCGCGCCACGCCCCGGGCATTCGGGTGGATGCGGTCGGGCTGAAAGAACTCCTGCAAATCCGCGGGGCTGCCCTCTCCCAGGCCCTGAAAGAAATCCGGCGCATACAGCGCGCCGTGCGCCTCGGCAAGTTCGGGGAACATCGCGTCGAACGCGGCCTTGTAGTCCGCCCCGTAATTGCCCGGCGCGCGCAGCCCCACGAGCAGAACCCGCACGTCTCGCGCCGCCGCCTCCGTGAGGATCGCATCGAGATTGGCGCGGCTTTCCACCGGGTCGATCCCGCGCAACAGGTCATTGCCGCCAAGCGCCACGATCATTGCGTCCACCGCCGGTGTCAGGCTCCAGGCCACCCGCGCAGCCCCGCCCGCAGTGGTGTCACCCGACACGCCGCCGTTGATCACCTCTGCGGCGATGCCGCGCGCTGCCAGCCAGTCGCGCAATTGCGGCACGAATCCCGCCTCCTCGGGCAGCCCGTAGCCCTGCGTGAGACTGTCGCCAAGCGCCAGAACCGTGACCCTTTCCCCCGCCATCGCGGGGCCGGCAAGCATCAGAAAACATGCCGCCACCTTGCCCAGCCAGCGGGCGGCCCCATATGTCCGAAAACCAATGCAAAAACCAATGCAAAACAGGCGCAAATCCATGAGCTCTCCCCTTCTGTCCCTCATTGATGCGCGCCTTGCGCTCGAGGGCAATGCCGGTCGCGTCGAGATACTTCACGGGATCACGCTCGATGTCCACCGCGGAGAGACGGTCGGGCTTGTCGGCCCCTCTGGGTCCGGCAAATCCTCGCTGCTGATGCTCATGGGCGGGCTGGAGCGCGCGACAGGCGGAACGGTGCGCGCCATGGGCCACGACCTGGGTGCGATGAACGAGGATGCGCTGGCGCGGCTGAGGCGCGCGCATGTCGGCGTGGTGTTCCAGTCCTTCCACCTTATCCCGACCATGACGGCGCTTGAAAACGTGGCGATCCCGCTGGAGCTGGCCGGCCGCCCCGACGCCCGCGTCCGCGCGCTGGAGGAACTCACCACCGTGGGGCTGGCCACCCGCGCGGCCCATTACCCTTCGCAGCTTTCGGGCGGCGAGCAGCAGCGCGTGGCGCTTGCCCGCGCCGCCGCCCCGCGCCCCGCGCTCATCCTCGCGGACGAGCCCACGGGCAATCTCGACAGCACCACCGGCGCGATGATCGTCGATCTGCTCTTCGAGCTGCGCGACCGGCACGGCGCGACGTTGGTTCTGGTCACGCATGATCCGGTGCTTGCCGCACGCTGCGACCGGGTGATCGCGCTGCGCGACGGGCGGATCGAGACGGCGGCGGCGGCATGAGCCTCAGGATTGCGGCCCGGCTCGCACGGCGCGAATTGCGCGGGGGGCTGCGGGGCTTTCGCATCTTTCTGGGCTGCGTGATCCTTGGCGTCGCCGCCATCGCCGCCGTCGGCACCCTGCGCGAGAGCGTGCGCGCGGGGCTGGCCGCCCAGGGGGCAGAGCTTCTGGGCGGCGATGCAGAGCTTGAATTCACCTACCGCTTCGCCAACGACATTGAGCGCACCTGGATGGAGACGAACGCCAGCCGAGTCTCGGAGATCGCCGATTTCCGCTCGATGGCGCTGGCGGATGACGGGCGGCGCGAACTCACGCAGGTCAAGGCGGTGGACAGCGCCTATCCGCTGGTGGGTGAGGTCGCCCTCGCCCCCGACATGCCGCTTGTCACGGCGCTGGCCGGAGCGGACGGCCTTCCCGGCGCGGTGATCGAGCCGGTGCTTGCCAACCGCCTCGGCATCGCGCCGGGCGATACTTTCCGCCTCGGCGATCAGGACTTTCGCCTGATGGCGCTCATCACCCGCGAGCCTGACGCCTCGGGCGCGGGCTTTGGTCTCGGGCCGCGAACCATCGTGGCGCGCACGGCGCTCGACGGCTCGGGCCTGCTCGCGCCCGGCTCGCTGTTCAGTTCGCGTTACCGGCTCGACCTGTCCGACGGTGCCGATCTCGACGCGCTCGCCGCCCGCGCCGGGGCCGAGCTTGACGGCACCGGCGCGCGCTGGAACGACGCCCGCAGCGCCAGCCCGCGCGTCGCCGAATTCGTCACCCGGCTGGGGGCGTTCCTGGTGCTTGTCGGCCTGTCGGGCCTCGCCGTTGGCGGGGTCGGCATCTCGGCGGCGCTGCGCGCCTATCTCGCCACCAAGGTGCAGGTGATCGCCACGCTGCGCACGCTTGGCGCCGATCAGCGCACGATCTTTCTGACCTATTTCCTTCAGGTGGGGGTGCTTGCGCTCCTCGGCATCCTTGGCGGGCTCGTTCTCGGCGTGGGCGTGCCGGTGGCGCTCGGGCCGCTCATCTCGGCCCGCCTGCCGGTGCCCGCGGTCTTCTCCCTCTACCCCGCGCCGATGATCGAGGCCGCGCTCTACTCGGTGCTGAGCGTGCTCATCTTCACCCTCTGGCCGCTTGCCCGCGCCCGCGAAGTCCGCGCCGCCGCCCTTTACCGAGAGGCCGCAGGCACGGGCCACGGTTGGCCGGGCCGGCAATGGGTCGCCCTGACGCTTGCGCTCCTCGCGCTGCTCATCGCCGCGGCGGCGGCGTTTTCCGGCAATCTCACGCTCACCCTCTGGACGGCGGGCGGGATTCTCGCCGCACTCGCGGCTTTAACCCTCGCCGCCCTCGTCGTCATCCGGGCCGCGCGCGCGCTGCGCCCGCGCTTCGTCGGGCGGCCCGCGCTCGGCTGGGCGCTCGGCGCGATCGGCGGCCCCGGCAGCACGGCGGGGCCGGTGATGCTCTCGCTCGGCCTGGGCCTTTCGGTGCTCGCCGCCGTGGGGCAGATCGACGGCAACCTGCGCCGCGCCATCGCAGGCGATCTGCCCGCACGCGCGCCCTCCTTCTTCTTCGTCGATCTGCAAAAGGACCAGATGCCGTGGTTTCTCGACCGCCTCGCCACCGATCCAGAGGTCAGCCGCGTCGATCACGCGCCGATGCTGCGCGGCTTCATCACCCGCATCAATGACCGCCCCGCACGCGAGGTCGCCCCCGGCCATTGGGTGATCGAGGGCGACCGCGCGGTGAGCTACGCAGGCGCGCTGCCCGCCCGTACCAACCTCACCGCCGGGACCTGGTGGGGCGAGGGATACGACGGCCCGCCGCAGATCAGCTTTGCCGCCGAGGAAGCCGCGGAAATGGGCATTGGTCTTGGCGACGAGATCACCGTCAACATCCTCGGGCGCGATTTCACCGCGCCGATCACTTCGCTGCGCGAGGTGGATTTCTCCAGCGTCGGAATGGGCTTCATCATGCTGATGAACCCCTCTGCGCTGGCAGGCGCCCCCCATACCTTCATCGCCACGGTCTATGCCGCCAGCCCCGAGGCCGAAGAGGCGATCCTGCGCGACGTCACAGACCGCTACCCCAACGTCACCGCCATCAACGTCCGCGACGCGCTTTTGCGCGTGACCGACCTCCTGGCAAGCCTCGCCTCGGCCACGTCCTGGGGGGCCTCGGTCACGCTTCTGACCGGCTTTCTGGTGCTCATCGGGGCGGCGGCCGCCGACAGCCGCGCCCGCAGCTACGAGGCCGCGATCCTCAAGGTTCTGGGCGCCACGCGCGCGCACATTCTCGCGGGCCTTGCGTTGCGCGCGCTTGTCCTCGGCGCGGCGGCGGGGCTGGTGGCGCTTGGTGCCGGCATCGGCGCAGGCTGGGCGGTCAGCCATTTCGTGATGGACACGGCCTTTGCGGTGATCTGGCCCTCCGCGCTCGCCATCGTCGCGGGCGGCATCGCCGTCACGCTCCTTGCCGGGCTTGCCTATGCCATCGGGCCGCTCGCCACCCGCCCCGCCCGCGTGTTGCGGGGCCGCGAATAGCCCTTTCATCTTGCCCCAAATATCCCGGGGGTCCGGGGGTGGAACCCCCGGCCTTCGGGCCAGCACGTCGCGTTGAAATCGTCACGCCGCGGTGGCACTTGCGTCCCGACACCGAAAGGAGAGGCCATGACCGATTCGCTGCCCATCCCGCTCTCGCCACCGCTCAGCCCCGCGCAGCAGATGGCCCTCGTCAATCTCGTGCGGCGCGCCGCGCGCGCCGAGATCCTGCCGCGGTTTCGCACCATCACCCGCGCCGAGGCCGACACCAAATCCGGGCCGCATGACCTCGTGACCGAGGCCGACCGCGCCGCCGAGGCGATGATCGCGCGCGGGCTGCAACGGCTGTTCCCCCATGCCCTCGTCATCGGCGAAGAGGCCGTGGCCGCGAACCCCGCGTTGCGCGACAAGGCCGCCGGGGCAGAGCTTGCCATCATCATCGACCCGGTGGACGGGACGTGGAATTTCGTTCACGGCCTGGCGCTCTTCGGCGTCATCATCGCGGTGACGCGCTTTGGCCGCCCGGTTCTCGGCCTGCTCTATGACCCCATCGCCGATGACTGGATCCTTGCCGACGAGACCACGCCCGCCCGCCTTGCCCCCGCCACAGGTTGCGAGCGCCCCATCGCCACCGCCACGACCGAGGCACTGGCCGAGATGCAGGGCTATGCCCATGTCTCGCTGATGCCCAAGGCGCAGCAGGAACGCCTTGCGCCGCTCATCCCGGCGCTGGCGCGGCTCACCGCGCTGCGCTGCTCGTGTCACGAATACAGGCTGCTGGCGCAGGGGGCGGTGGATTTCGTGCTCTCGGGTCAGCTCAACCCTTGGGATCATGCGGCGGGCGTGCTGATCTGCCGTCAGGCGGGGGGCGTGGCGCGCATGCTCGACGGGCGCGCGTATGACACGAGCCTGACCGAAGGCATCCTGCTCGCCGCCGCCAATGATGCCGCCTGGCAGCGCCTCGCCGAACATTTCGCACCGATCACCAAGGATCAGCCCACCCGGTAGGGCAGAACCCCGCGCTCGTCCGGCGTCACCTGCAAGCGCCGCTCCAGCGGCGGGACCGAGCGTTGGTGACACTCGGCGCGCTCGCAGATGCGGCACGAAATCCCGATCGGCTCGAACGCACGCGCATTGCTCACGTCGAGATCGTCGGCATAGACCAGATCGCCCGCGTGGCGCACCTCGCAGCCAAGCGCGATGGCGAACCGCCGCACCGGCGCGCCGAAACTGCCGCCGGGTTTCGACACGTCGCGCGCAAGGCTGATATAGCGCACGCCGTCCGGCGTCTCGGCCAGCTGGCGCAGGAACCGCCCCGGCGTCTCGAACGCGCGATGCACGTTCCACAAGGGGCACGCGCCCCCGAAGCGCGCGAATTGCAGCCGCGTGGCGGAATGGCGCTTGGTGATCGTGCCCGCCTGATCGACCCGCACGAAAAAGAACGGAATACCCTTGGCACCGGGCCGTTGCAGCGTCGAGAGCCGGTGACAGACCTGCTCGATCGAGGCGCCGAAGCGCAGCGCGAGCACCTCCAGATCGTGGCGCACCTCCTGCGCCGTGGCCAGAAACGCGCCGTAGGGCATGAGCGCGGCCCCGGCGAAGTAATTGGCCAGCCCCATCTTGGCGATGGCGCGCGCGGCGTCGGACTGGAACCGCGCGAAATCGAGCGTCGCCTCCAGAAGCTGATCCTGCGTGAGCAGCGCCAGTTGCAACAGAAGCTGAAAGCACCGCGTCTCGGGCGCCGTGCGCACCGACAGGGTGAGCGTGCCGGTGGCCCGGTCGAATTGCCGCAGCATCGGTGTATCGGCCTCGGTCACGCTGATGCCCATTTCGGACAGCCGCCCGATCGCCAGCCCCGCCACCCCGCCGCGCCCCGCACCTGCGGCAAAGCGTTCGGCGGCGTGGTCCACCGCGTCGATATAGTTGTCGCAATAATGAAAAAAATCGCGCACCTCGTCCCACGGGCTCGACTGGCCGCGCGCATCCTCGCGCCCCAGGGCCTCGTCAAGCGATGCCAGCCGCTCATGGGTCTGCCGATAGGCGCTGTGCAACTCCAGAAACGCCCGTGCCAGCGCCGGCGCATTCGACGCCGCCAGCCGCAGGTCGGCCAAGGGTGGCGGGTCGTCGCCAAAGACCGGATCGGCGAGCGCCTCGCGCATGTCAGAGACCAGCCGTTCGGCATCGCCGGTGGAAAGCTCGGTCACGTCAAAGCCGAATTCCCGCGCCAGCGCCAGCACCACCGTGGTCGAAACCGGACGGTTGTTGTTCTCCATCTGGTTGAGATAGGGCAGCGACACGCCCAGCCTGGCCGCGAAATCCTTTTGCGTCAGCCCCAGCCGCTGCCGCGTCTCGCGCAGCTTGACCCCGGCATAGAGTTTGCGCGTGGCCATGGTGACGCCCTCTTCTTTGCAGATTAGCTTGCGCGGATGTTATATTTGCAAATCAGTTCGGACAAGCGGTTTGCCCGCCGGTTTTCGGCGTTCCGGCGTGGCCGGTCCTCGTCCGTCGATTGTCGCCGGGGTCCGGCCTGCCCGGCAGCCCGGCGCACCGGCGCGCGCCATCGGCAAGGGCCGTCCGTATCACGCAGACCCCGACCGTTGCGAATCTTGTGCCGGCCGGCGAACTCTGGCATGAGTATTTGACGCAGATCAGAAATTCGACAAGGATCCGTGTTGCCGTCCCGGGCGCGCAAGGCCGACGCAAGGCCCCAGGGCAGGGGCAACCGCCCGGTTCTCGGCATCGGACTTCGCCCAAGGGAGCGAACGCACCGCCATGGACAGGAAGCAGACGATACAGGTTTGGTATTTCCTTACCGCATTCATGGTGCTGCTGCTGGTGCAATCCTGGGTCTCGCAGGCGACGGTCACCGAGCGCATCCCCTACAGCACGTTTCTGGAGTATCTCGAGCAGGATCGCCTCGCCTCGGTCACCGTTCGCGCAGAGCAGATCGAGGGCCGCTATCGCGAACCGATCGACGGCAACACCCATTTCATAACCAATATCGTGCCTTCCGACCTGACGGAGCGGCTGGAACGCTCCAGGGCGGAATTCGACGGCACGGTGCAGAACACCTTCCTCAGCGCGCTGCTGTCCTGGGTGGTGCCGGTGCTGCTGATCTTCGCGCTATGGAGTTTCTTCCTGCGCGGGATGATCGAGCGGCAGGGCATGGGCGGCATGATGAATATCGGCAAGTCGCGCGCCAAGGTCTATGTCGAGCGCGACACCGGCGTGACCTTCGACGACGTGGCCGGCGTGGACGAGGCCAAGGCCGAACTCAGGGAGATCGTCGATTTCCTCAAGGAGCCCGAAAAATACGGCCGCCTCGGCGCGCGCATCCCCAAGGGCATTCTGCTTGTCGGACCGCCGGGCACCGGCAAGACGCTGTTTGCCCGTGCCATCGCCGGTGAGGCGGGGGTGCCGTTCTTTTCCATTTCGGGCAGCGAGTTCGTCGAGATGTTCGTGGGCGTCGGCGCGGCGCGGGTGCGCGATCTGTTCGATCAGGCGCGCAAGGCCGCGCCCTGCATCATCTTCATCGACGAGCTCGATGCGCTGGGCCGCCGGCGCAGCATAGGCGGCTTTGGCGGGGGGCATGACGAAAAGGAACAGACGCTCAACCAGCTTCTGGCCGAGCTTGACGGGTTCGACCCGCGCGAGCGGATCGTGCTTCTGGCGGCCACCAACCGGCCGGAAATACTCGACCCGGCGCTGATGCGGGCGGGCCGGTTCGACCGGCAGGTGGTGGTGGACCGTCCCGACAAGACCGGGCGGGCGGCGATCGTGCGTGTGCATTTGCGCAAGGTCGAGGTCGATCCCGGCCTCGATGTCGATGCCGTGGCGGGGCTGACGCCGGGCTTTACCGGGGCCGAGCTTGCCAATCTGGTGAACGAGGCGGCGATCCACGCCACGCGCCGCGGGGCCAGCCGCGTGACGATGGAGGATATCACCTGCGCGCTGGAGCGCGTCGTGGCCGGGATGGAGCGAAAGGGGCGGCTGCTCAACGCCCGCGAGCGCGAGACCGTGGCCTGGCACGAGATGGGCCATGCGCTGGCCGCCGCCTGTCTGCCCGGCGCCGATCCGGTGCACAAGGTCTCGATCATCCCGCGCACCATCGGCGCGCTGGGATATACGCTCACCCGTCCGACCGAGGACCGCTTTCTCATCACCCGCTCCGAGCTCGGGAACCGCATGGTGATGCTGTTGGCGGGCCGCGCGGCGGAGGAAATTCGTTTTGGCGAATGGTCAACCGGTGCGGCGGATGACCTGGTGCGCGCCACCGACATCGCGCGCCAGATCGTGACCCGTTTCGGAATGCACGAGGCGCTGGGGCTGGCCGTGCTGGAACAGGATCGCGGCGGGTATCTCGGCGAGGACAAGGTCAGCTTCACGCCGCGCGACCATTCGGAGGCCACCGCCCGCGAGGTCGATCTGGCCGTGCGCGCGCAGCTCGATGCGGCGTATCAGCGGGCGATCGGCCTGTTGCGCGAGAATCACGACGATCTGGAGGCCGGAGCGCGCCTGCTGCTCGAGCGCGAGACCATCACGCCCGAGGATTTCGCCCCCCTGAAACCCCGAAAGGACGTTGCCGCATGACCCTTACACCAATCCGCAAACGCGCGCGTTCCGCCGCGGCAGAGGCCGCCAGCGCACAACTTCCCGCCACGGTGCCGCCTGCGCCCCAGGCCGTATCCAAGCAGGGGGAGGAGCATCATCACGCCGCCCTCGACCGCAGCGCCATGGCCAGCCTTGCGCGTTTTACCGGCGGGCTGTCGCCGCACGCGATGATCGACGCCTGGACTGACTGGGCCATGCACCTGGGCCGCGCTCCGGGGCGGCAGCTGGAACTGCTGGAGAGGGTGCGCTGCAATGTGATGAAGCTGTCGCAATACAGCGTCGCGCAGATGGTCGGGGCGGCGCCGGAAAAACCGTTTCAGCCCGGGCCATACGACACGCGCTGGTCGCATGAGGGCTGGGACAAGGCACCGTTCTCGCTCTGGCAGCAGGGATTTCTGTCCACACAGGACTGGTGGCACGCCGCCACTTCGGACTTGCGCGGATTGCGAAAGCAGAACGCGGAGCGGGTCGGCTTTTTCATGCGCCAGCTTCTCGACACCGTGTCGCCGTCGAATTTTCCCGCGCTCAACCCCGAGATCATCGAGAAGACGCGCATCACCGCCGGGCGTAACCTGATTGAGGGGGCCGCGCAGTATATCGACGATGCCCGCCACATCCTCGCGCAGGAACATCGCCCCGTGCCCGAGCAATTCGCGCTAGGCAAGGTGCTGGCCTGCACGCCGGGCAAGGTGGTCTGGCGCAACGAGTTGATGGAGCTGATCCAGTATTCCCCCACCACCGACACGGTGCAGGCCGAGCCGGTGCTGATCGTGCCGGCCTGGATCATGAAATACTATATCCTCGATCTTTCGCCCGGGAATTCCTATATCCGCTGGCTGGTCGGGCAGGGCTATACGGTATTCTGCATCTCGTGGATCAATCCCGGCGCCGAACATGCGGAACTGTCGCTGGAGGATTACCGCAAGCAGGGCATCATGCAGGCGCTCGACGTGATCAACGAGATCGTGCCAGGGCAGAAGGTCCATGCCAACGGCTATTGCCTAGGCGGCACGCTGCTGGGGATCGCGGCGGCGGCGATGGCGCGCGACGGAGACGATCGCCTCACCTCGGTCACGCTGATGGCGGCGCAGCTCGATTTCGCCGAAGCGGGCGAGTTGCTGCTCTTTCTCGACGAAAGCCAGGTCGCCTTTCTCGAGGATCTGATGTGGTCGCAAGGCTATCTCGACCGGCCGCAGATGTCGGGGGCCTTTGCCGCGATCCGCGCAGAGGATCTGATCTGGTCGCGCGCCGTGCGGCGCTATTTCCTGGGCGAGCCTGACCTGCCCACCGATATCACCGTCTGGGTCAATGACACCACGCGGATGCCCGCGCGGATGCATTCGGAATATCTGCGCGGCATATTCCTCGAAAACCGCATCACGGCGGGGCGCTTTGCCGTCGAGGACCAAGTGATCGCGCTCAAGGACATCAGCGTGCCGATCTTCGTCATCGGCACCGAAACCGATCACATCGCGCCGTGGCGCTCGGTCTACAAGACCGCGCTCTTTACCGATTGCGACATGCATTTCCTTCTGACCAAGGGCGGCCACAATAGCGGTATCCTGTCAGAGCCGGGCCACAAGGGGCGGCATTACCGGGCCGGTCACCGGCCTGCCGGCGCGCTCTACCGCGATCCCGATACCTGGCTTGCGGCGCATGAGCCGGTGCAAGGATCCTGGTGGCCGGAATGGGGGCGATGGCTGGCGCGTCACAGCAGCGGGGAGGTGCCCGCGCGTGCGCCCGGCGGCCACCCGGACTATCCCGTTCTCGGGAATGCGCCGGGGACATATATCCATCAGACCTGATACAGATGTCGTGCCGTCCGCCGTCGCGTCCGGCGGGCTTCGGTCGATCACTGTCGGCGACCGCTTGCCGAGCGCGACCGCTTGCCGATCACGGCCGGGCGGCGCGTTGACTTGGTGGGGCAGAGGGTATAGCTCCACGGTGATTTTGTATGTTACGCCACGGGGACCGCATGACCAAGCGTCTGATCGTCGCAATCGTTCTCCTGGCGGTCGTCGCGGGGGGGCTTGTCGGCTTCAATCTCTTTCGCGACCGCATGATCGAGCAGGCCCTCGCCAACCGCGCGGCGGCCCCGATCCCGGTGGAAACGATCACCACCGAAGCCATTGCATGGAAACCCATGATTTCGGCGATCGGCACGATCAACGCTGCGCAAGGCGTCGAACTGACGGTCGAGTCGGCGGGTATCTTGCGCGAAATCGGGTTCGAGGCGAATGCCGATGTCGAGGCGGGACAGGTTCTGTTGCGTCTCGACGACGAGGTGCAGAAGGCCGACCTGGCCGCCGCGCGCAGCCGGCTGGAACTCGACCGCACGACGCTCGCCCGCGAACGGGAATTGCAAAGCCGGGGCGTCGCCAGCGAGTCGCGCTTCGACCAGGCGCTCGCCGCCTACAGTTCCGCCGAGGCGCAGCTCGCCCGCGCGGAGGCGGTGATCGCGCAGCGTCGGTTGATTGCGCCCTTTGACGGCACCATCGGCCTGCCCCGCGTGGATCCCGGCGCCTATGTCTCGCCCGGCACGATCATAGCGACCCTGCAGGATCTGGACCGGATGCGGGTGGATTTCAGCCTTCCAGAACAGACCCTGCCCTCGCTCTTCATCGGGCAGGGGCTGCAAGCGCGCATCGACGGCGAAGCGCGGGCTTTCAATGGCGAGATCACCGGCATAGATCCGCGCGTCGATCCCGGCTCGCGCATGGTCGCGGTGCGCGGTCGGATCGACAATCCCGAGCGGGCGCTGACGCCGGGCCAGTTCACCCGGTTGCAGATCGACCTGCCCGTCGAAGACGGCGTGATCGCCGTGCCGCAGAGCGCGGTGACAATCAGTCTCTACGGTGATTTCGTCTATGTCGTGCGCCCGCGCGAGAAGGATCCCGACATGCTCGAGGCGCGGCAGGTTTTCGTCACGCCAGGGCGCCGCAGTAACGGGGATATCGAGATCGTCAGGGGGCTGGACGTCGGTGAGCGGATTATCGTCTCCGGGCAGAACCGGCTGTCGAACCGGGCGCCTGTGACCCTCGCCGAGACCAGGGCGCCGGTGGCGGGGCCATGAGCCTCTCGGACCCGTTCATCCGCCGGCCGGTCGGCGCCACTGTTCTGGGGCTGATGATCCTGCTTCTGGGCCTGATGGGCGCCTTCGGTCTGCAGACCCGGCAGTATCCGGAGGTCGATGAGACGGTGATAACCGTGACCACCGTCTATCCCGGCGCCTCGGCCGAGCTGATGCAGGGCTTTGTCAGCGCGCCGATCTCGGCTGCCGTGGCCGCGACCGAGGGGGTGGACTACGTCTCCAGCCTGTCGCGCACCTCGGCCTCGGTCGTGACGGTGCACATGAACCTCGGCGAGGATCCCGATATCGCTCTGACCGAGGTAATGTCCAAGGTGCAGGAAGTCCGCTCGCGCCTGCCCGATGACGCAGAGGACCCGGCCATCGTCAAGGGAACGGGGCAGACCTTTGCGACGATGTATCTGGCAGTCCAGAACCCCGCGATGACCGCCGAACAGGTCACCGAATATATCGAGCGCGTGATCGTGCCGCGCATGTCCACGATCGAGGGCGTGGCCGAGAGCCAGGTTCTGGGCGCGGCGAATTACGCCATGCGCGTCTGGATCGACCCGGTCCGGCTGGCCGGCCAGGGACTGACCGCAGGCGAGGTCGCCCAGGCGATCAATGCGGCAAACTTTCTGGCGGCGCCGGGGCGCACGCGCAACGAACTGGTCGGCCACCCGATCACGATGGACTCGACCCTGCAGACGCCCGAAACCTTCGGTGCGCTGCCGGTGGCCGGATCGGGCACCGAGGTTGTGCGCCTGCGCGACGTGGCGCGGATCGAGCTTGCCGCCGCCTCGACCGACACGGTGGTGACATTCAACGGACAGCCCGGCACCTTCATCGGCGTCTTTCCCAACCCCAGTGCGAACCCGCTGGAGGTCTCGGCGGCGGTGTTGAGCGAACTGCCGGCGCTGCAGGCCAGCCTGCCGGACGGCATGACAATAGGGCTGATGTACGACTCGACCGAGCAGATCTCGGCCTCGATCGACGAGGTGCTGATTACCATCGTGCTGACCACCGCCATCGTCGGGGTGATCATCCTTCTGTTTCTGGGGTCCGTCCGCTCGGTCTCGATCCCGCTGGTGGCGATCCCGCTGTCGCTGGTGGGAACGCTCTTCATCCTGTTCCTGATGGGCTATTCGATCAACCTGCTGACGCTTCTGGCCCTGGTGCTTGCGATTGGTCTGGTGGTGGATGACGCGATCATCGTGGTCGAGAACGTGCAGCGGCACATCGAGGAAGGAAAGAGCCCGATGCAGGCGGCATTTACCGCCATGCAGGAATTGTCGGTGGCGATCATCGCCATGCTGACAACGCTTTTCGCGGTCTTTCTGCCCCTGTTCTTTACCGGCGGGCTGACAGGCGCCCTGTTTCGAGAGTTCGCCGCGGCGCTGACCGCCGCGGTGTTCATCTCGGGCGTGGTCGCGCTTACCATCTCGCCGATGATGGCGGCGCGGGTGTTGCCTTCGGGCGGCGGGGGAAACCGTTTCCAGCGCGCCCTCGACGAGAACTTCACGCGGCTGGAAAACTGGTATGCGCGTCAGCTCGAGACCTCGTTGAGTTTCGCGCCGGTCACGGCGCTGGTGGTCGCGGGGCTGATCGGGGTGACGGGTTTTCTGTTTCTCAACACCTCGTCAGAGCTTGCCCCCGAGGAGGATGTCGGCGCGCTGTTCTCCTTTATCAACGCCCCGTCCTACGCGACAATCGACTACACCAGCCACTATGTGACGCAAATGCGCGAGCGGACCAGGGATTTGCCCGAGTTGGACGCGAGTTTCTCGGTCGCAGGGTTTGGCGGGCAGACCAATTCCGGCATCATGCTCTGGGCCTTCACGGACTGGGCCGAACGTGACCGCGATCAGCTTGAGCTGCGACAGGATTTGCAGGCGCGAATTGCCCCCATCGCCGGTGTTCAGGCCTTTGTCTTTTCGCCCCCTTCGTTGCCGGGCGCGGGTGGCGGTCTGCCGATTTCGCTGGTGATCCAGTCCACCGGCAATCCCGCGACCGTCTTTGAGGTCAGCGACCGCATCCACCGCGCGGCCGAGCAATCGGGTCGCTTTCTCGTCGTGCAGAATTCGCTGGCCTTCGATACAAGACAGGTCCGCGTCTCCATCGACCGCGACCGGGCGGCGGCGCTGAACCTGCCGGCCAGCCAGATCGGCCAGGCGCTCAGCCTGCTCGTCGGCGACGGCGCGACGACGCAGTTCGACCGCGACAGCCAGAGCTATGACGTCATCATGCAGGTGCCGGCCGAATACCGCGACAATCCCGAGCGGCTGGGCACGTTCTACCTGCGCGCGCATTCGGGCGATCTGGTGCCGCTTTCGGCGGTGGCGGACATCACGACCGAGGTCGCGCCTCAGGCGATCGAGCAGTTCAACCAGCTCAACTCGGCCACCCTGACGGCGCTGCCGATGATCGGCACTTCGACGGGCGACGGGCTGGCCGCGCTGGAAGAGATCGCGCGCGCCGAATTGCCCGACGGGTTCTTCATCGACTACGAAGGCCAGTCGCGGCTCGAAGTGAGCGAGGGCAACACCGTCGTCGTTGCCTTCGGTCTGGCCATCGTGGTGATCTATCTGGTGCTGGCGGCGCAGTTCGAAAGCTGGCGCGATCCGCTTATCATCCTGATGTCGGTGCCGCTGTCGATCTTTGCCGTGATGGTGCCGCTCAATTTCGGCCTGGCGACGCTGAACATCTATACGCAGGTGGGGATGATCACGCTGATCGGGTTGATTACCAAGCACGGGATCCTGCTGGTGGAGTTCGCCAATCAGTTGCGAACCGAGCGCCTTCCCGATCGGGCCGAGGCGATGGTCGCCGCCTCTCGGCTGCGCCTGCGTCCGATCCTTATGACCACCGCGGCGACCGCGCTCGGTGTGGTGCCGCTGATGATGGCCCAGGGTGCCGGGGCCGAGGCGCGCTTTGCGATGGGGCTGGTGATCTTTTCCGGCATCACTGTCGGGACCATCTTTACCCTTTTCGTGGTGCCGGGCTTTTATGTGCTGATCGCCCGCAAAGAGCCCAAGGCAGCGGCCGAAAACCCTGAGCCACCCGCCACGACGGTTCCGGGATGACACCGCCCTTGCGGGCAGGGCGCGTCATCTGGCGCGGATATCGTCGGCGATCGCCTGCATCCGGTCTTGCGGCAGATAGCCGCGCAACATGGTTTCGCCCATCACGAAGGTGGGCGTGCCGCCGATCCGCAGCCGCTGCGCAAGCGCATGATTGGCCGCGATCACCTCGGTCACCGCGTCACTCGCCATTTCGGCGACGATTGCATTGGCATCGAGGCCAAGGGCATCGGCAAGCCGGGTGAACGCGGCAGCGTTCATCGCGCCGTTGTAGCTCATGAGCGCGTCATGCACCGATTTGTAGGCATCGTCGCCCGCCACCAGCTTCGTGGCGACGGCAAAGCGCGAAGCGGCAACGGAGTCTTCGCCAAGAATGGGAAATTCCTTGATGATGAACCGGATGTCGCCATCGGCTTGCAGGAGGCCCTCGACCTCGTCGAAGGCGCGGCGGCAGTAGCTGCACCGGTAGTCCATGAATTCCACCAGCGTGAGATCGCCCTCGGGATTGCCGCCCACCCAGTCGCCCGGCGCGCCAAACAGCGCGTCGGCATTGGCGCGCACCAGTTCCGTTTCGCTCGCCGCCTCACCGGCGGCCTGGCGCTCTTCGAGGACGGCGACCGCCTCCATGATGACCTCGGGGTTTTCCAGCAGGTAGGCGCGGATCTCGGCGCGCAGCGCGCCGCGCTCGGCATCGCTGAGGTTGCCGAGGTCGAGCGCCTGCGCGGGCAGTGCGGCGCTAAAGGCGACGAGGGCGGCGGCAAGGCTGGGGCGCATGGTCACTATCTCTTTCTCTGTTTTTCTGCCGATTGCGCCGCGTGTAGCACATCCTGCGCGCGACGCCAGCCGGGAGAGCCCTGCGGCAGCAGCCCCGAGGCGCGCTCGGCATGGATCCTCGCGTCCCCGAGGCGGCCCGCCATGGCATAACGCTCGGCGGTGAGCACCGAGGCCATGCCGTTATTGCCCAGTTGCGCCTCGGCCTGGGCCAGATCGCGCAGCACGCGGAAATCCCGCCCGTCGCGCGCGCGCGCGCTCTCAAGGAATTTCGCCGCCTCGCGCACCTGCCCGTCGGCCAGAAGCGCGCGCCCATAGGCCCCGAGGATCAGCGCGTTGCGCGGGTCGAGATTGGTCGCGCGGGCATAGGCGGCGACGGCCGGCTTGATCTGGCGGCCCTCCATCAGGATCTGGCCGCGCAACTCATGGTAATAGGCGTCATCGGGGCGCTGCGCGATGGCGGCGTCGATCGCGGCGAGCGCGCGCCTGAGATCGGCCTGCCGGTGATGGGCAATCGCCTCGCGCATCAGTCGGACATCCTCGAACCCGTACTCGCCCGCCCGCGCGAGCGTCCATTTCGGATCGCGCTGAAACGCCGAGAGCTTGCCCTTGGCGCGCGCGAACCAGTAATCCGCCTCGCGGTCCGGCTCGACACGCCCGCCCTGCGCCTCGGCCAGCGCGCGGATACGGCGCACCCGGTCCCGTGAAAGCGGATGCGTGCGCGCATAGGCGTCCTGCCGGGTGAGCGAGAGCGATTCCTGCCCGGCAAAGAGGTCCATCACCTGCGCCGCGCCGCGCGGGTCGATTCCCGCCCGGTGCATGAAGCGCATCCCGCTCTCGTCGGCGGCGCTCTCCTCGGCGCGGGTATGCGCGAAAAAGCCGCGCATGGATGCACCCTGAAGCCCTATCGCCGTCCCCGCCCCAAGTTCGGCATTGCCGGTGGCCACCCCGGCCACGGCCCCCAGAATGGTGCCGAGCATGGCTGCATTGCGCGCGTCGCGCAGGTGGATCGGGCGGCGCATCAGGTGGCCATTGGCGATATGGGCGGCCTCGTGGGCGATCACCGATTGCAGCATGGCGGGCGTCTCCATCCGCAGGACCAGCCCGGAATGGACAAAGATGCTGTCGGAATCGACCACGAAGGCATTGAGGCTGGGCGCGTCGATGATGAGGATATTCATGCGCTCGGGGCTGAGACCGGCGGCGCGCAGAACCGGCGCGGCAAGGTTGCGCAGCGCGTGCTCGATATCGGGATCGCGCAGCAGCGTGACGGCGCGGGCCGGCGCCGCGAGCGTCAGGCCCAGGATGACGAGGGCCGCGAGAATGCGCAGGCTGTGCATTGACCTTGGTCGCCTTTCCCGTTGAAACGGGGCGTAACGTGACCCCCCCGCTTGTCTCGAGGATGAATGTAATGCGCCCGGCCCGTCGATCCAAGGTTGATCCGTTCATTGTCATGGAAGTGATGGAGGCCGCGCGCCGCGCCGAGGCGGCCGGGCGGCGCATCATCCACATGGAGGTGGGCCAGCCCGGCACACCCGCGCCGGCAGGCGCGCGCGCAGCACTTGCCCGTGCAATGGAGAGCGATGCCCTCGGCTATACGGTGGCGCTTGGCCTGCCCGCGTTGCGCGCGCGAATCGCGCGGCATTATCGCGACTGGTACGGCGTCGATCTGGATCCTGCGCGCGTGGTCATCACACCGGGCTCTTCGGGGGCCTTCATTCTCGCCTTCACCGCGCTTTTCGACGCGGGGGCGCGCGTTGGCATCGGTGCGCCGGGATATCCCAGCTATCGCCAGATCCTGCGCGCGCTCGATCTGGTGCCGGTGGATATCGAGACCTCGGCGGAAAACCGCCTGCAACTTTGCCCCGACGATCTCGGGGGCCGCGATCTGGCCGGGGTTCTGGTGGCCAGCCCCGCGAATCCCAGCGGCACGATGCTCGACCGCGCGGCGCTTGCGGCGCTGATCGGCGCGGCGCGGACCGAGGGCGCGGCCTTCATCAGCGACGAGATCTATCACGGTATCACCTACGAGGGCCGCGCCACCAGCGCGCTCGAGATCACCGACGACTGTTATGTGATCAATTCCTTCTCCAAGTATTTCTCGATGACCGGCTGGCGCATCGGCTGGATGGTGGTGCCCGAGGATCATGTCCGCACCATCGAGCGGCTGGCGCAGAATTTCTTCATCTGCCCGCCCCATGCCAGCCAGATCGCGGCGCTTGCGGCGATGGATTGCACGGCGGAACTCGAGGCGAACATGGCGGTTTACCGCCGCAACCGCGCGCTGATGCTCAACGGCCTGCCCAGGGCCGGGTTCGACCGGATCGCGCCGCCCGACGGGGCGTTCTACGTCTATGCCGATGTGGGCCACCTGACCGGGGACAGCCGCGCTTTTGCCGCCGGGATCCTCGAGCGCGCCGGGGTGGCGGTGACGCCGGGGCTCGATTTCGACCTGCGGCGCGGCGCGGGCACGCTGCGCTTTTCCTATGCGCGCACCACCGCCGATATCGAGGAGGGGCTGGCGCGGCTCGCCGCGTTCATGGCCGCGCGCGGCTGAGCCGCCGCCATGGTATGTGGTTGAGATCAGGGACGGCCACCGCGGGGCCATTCGCGTTTTGACAAGCCCTGACATAAGGGCTAGTGACTTCGGTCAATGATATGTCTGACTGGGTTTGACCGATGAACGGAATTTTCGCCGCGCGCTGGCGGGCTGCAGTCTCGACGCGCCTGATTGCCGTCATTGCGCTCGTTTTCTCCCTGGCCCTGCTCGGCGTCTCCGCGCCCGTGAAGGCGCAGGATTTCCGTTTCACCGAGGTCGCCATCGAGGGCAACCAGCGCATCGAGGGCGCCACGATCCTGTCCTTCGCCGGTATCGAGCGCGGCCAGACCGTGAGCGCGGGTCAGCTCAACGACGCCTCGCAACGCATTCTCGCCTCGGGCCTTTTCGAGACCGTCGAAGTAGAGCCGCGCGGCAACCGCCTCGTGATCCGCGTGGCCGAGTTTCCGACGATCAACCGGATCGCCTTCGAGGGCAACAGAAAGATCAAGGACGAGGATCTCGCCGGATTCATCCAGAGCAAGCCGCGCCAGGTATTCACGCCCACGCAGGCCGAGCGTGATGCCACCACGATTGCAGAAGCCTACGCCCAGAACGGCCGCATCGCGGCGCGCGTGACGCCCAGGGTGATCCGGCGCAGCGATAATCGCGTCGATCTCGTCTTTGAGATATTCGAGGGGCGTGCCATCGAGGTGCAGCGTATCGGCTTTTCCGGCAACCGCGCGTTCTCTGACCGCCGCCTGCGGCGGGTGATCCAGAGCAAGCAGACCGGATTGCTGCGCGCGTTAATCTCGCGCGATACCTTCGTCGAGGACCGGGTGAATTTCGACCGCCAGGTGCTCACCGATTTCTACAATTCGCGCGGCTATGTGGATTTCCGCGTGACCGGCGTCAATGCCGAGCTGTCCCGCGAGCGTGATGCCTATTTCCTTACCTTCACGGTGCAGGAGGGTCAGCAGTTCCGTTTCGGCGAAATCACCACGGTGAGCGAATACAGCGGCCTCGATGCCGAAGAATATCACGCCACGCTCAAAATTCGCCCCGGTGTGGTCTATTCGCCTACGCTGGTGGAAAACTCGATAACGCGGATGGAACTGCTCGGTGTCAAGAACGGGGTCGATTTCCTGCGGGTCGAGCCACGCATTACCCGCAACGACCGCGACCTGACGCTGGACGTGGAATTCGTGCTGCAACGCGGCCCGCGCGTCTTTGTCGAGCGTATCGACATCGAGGGCAACACGACCACGCTCGACCGCGTGATCCGCCGCCAGTTCGAAACGGCGGAGGGCGATCCGTTCAACCCGCGCGCCGTCCGTCAGGCGGCCGAGCGTATCCGTGCGCTGCGATTCTTCGAGAATGTGGACGTGAATGCCCGCGAAGGCACACGCCCCGATCAGGTGATCATCAAGACCGATGTCGAGGAGACCACGACCGGGTCGGTCTCTGTGGGCGCGAGCTTTTCCAGCGATCAGGGCCTCGGGCTTATGTTCGGGCTGTCCGAGCGCAACTTTCTCGGACGCGGCCAGCAACTAACCTTCAACATCGCCGGCACCGCCGAAAACATCAATTACAGAATCGGTTTCGTCGAACCGGCTTTCCTCGGGCGCGACGTGGCCCTGGGCCTTGATTTCGCCTTTCAGGAGACCGATCAGGATAACAGTCTCTTCGATACCGCGGTCGGCGTGTTCCGCCCCAGCCTGACCTTTCCCACCGGGGAAAACACCCGCTTCGGCGTGTTCTACAATGTCGCCTATAACGACATGTCCGACTATAACGGCTCTTCGGGTATCCTCGCCAACGAGGTGGCGCAGGGTGCGCTCTGGACCAGTTCAGCCGGATACAACTTCACCTTCGACACCCGCCGCAAGGGGCTCAATCCCGCTGCCGGAGTTCTTCTGTCCATCGGACAGGAGTTCGCGGGGCTTGGCGGCGACAACGAATTCGTCAAGACCACCGCGCGCGCGGTCGCCGAGACAGACGTGTTCCGCGAGGAGGTGACGCTGCGTGCCTCGTTCGAGGCCGGGGCGATTCATTTCCTGGGCGGTCAGGACAGCCGGTTCATCAACCGGTTTTCCAGTTCGATCATTCGCGGCTTCGAGAGCAACGGTATGGGTCCGGTGGAAAACAGCCCGACCGGCAGGACTGAACATCTGGGCGGCGACTATTTCGCCGCGCTCAAGTTCGAGGCGGAGTTCCCGCTCGGGCTTCCCGATGAGTTGGGCATCACCGGCGGCGCCTTTTACGATATAGGCTCGATCTGGGGGATCGGCAACAAGGGGTCCGTGGCCGCGGGCAACACGCTCGCCTCCACCGGCTTCGAGCCGCGCCAGTCGATCGGGCTGTCGCTGTTCTGGAATTCGCCTTTCGGACCGATCCGCATGGATTTTGCCAATGTGCTGAAATCGGAGCCGGGCGATGTCGAACAGAGCTTCAACCTGTCGGCGCGCACCAATTTCTGAGATGCGCAGCTTCGTGATCCTGCTGTCGGTACTCGCCACGCTTGCCGCGCCCGGCGGGCGGGCGCAGCAGCTTGGTGTCGTGCAGAGCGACGTGCTCGTGATCGACATCGACCGGCTTCTGGGCAATACAGCCTACGGTCGGCGCCTTCAGGCCGAGCTTGAGGAGGCGCGCGACCGGCTGATCGCCCGCAATGACCGGATCGCGGCCGAGCTCGAGGCTGAGGAGCTCGCCCTGACCGCGCAGCGCGCCACCACGCCCGCCAATGAATTTCGGGCGATGGCGGACGCATTCGACTCGAAAGTGACCGAGCTGCGCCGCGAGAGTGAGGCGCTCTCGCGTGATCTCGAACGCCGCCGCGATCTCGCCCCGATCCAGTTCATGCGCGTGGTGCAGCCGGTTCTGGGCGAGGTACTGACCGAGGCCGACGCGGTGGTGCTGCTCGACGTGCGCAGCGTCATCCTGAGCGCCGACGTGGTTGACATCACCGATCTGGCCATCGCGCGGGTCGATGAGCGGATCGGCGCCGGGCCGGAGACGGCCCCGCCGCCGGCCGCGGGCGAGGATGATCCCGTGCCCGCCCCGGTCGAGTAGCTCGCTTGCCGCGCGGCGCTCGGCTTGCTACGTCAATGCTCACGCCAAACCGAGAGGAGCCGCTATGTCCGGGCCGCTGAAAACCGCCGATATACACCTGATTCAGCGGATCATCCCGCATCGCTACCCGTTCCTTCTGGTGGATCGGGTGGTGGATATCGACGGCTATCAGTCCGCGCGCGGCATAAAGTGCGTCACCGTCAACGAGCCGCATTTCCAGGGCCATTTCCCGGACAAGCCGATCATGCCGGGCGTGACCATCGTCGAGGCCATGGCACAGACCGCGGCGGTCATGGTCGGCGTGGGGCTCGATTTCGCGGATCGCAACATGCTGGTTTATTTCATGGCTATCGAGGCGGCCAAGTTCCGCCGCATGGTGGTGCCCGGCGACGTGCTCGAGTTGCACATGGAGACGCGGCGCGGCAAGCCGGGCGGCAAGGTCTGGAAGTTTGCGGGCCGCGCCATGGTGGGCGACGATCTGGCGGCGGAGGCCGAGTTCACCGCGATGATGGAGATGCCGCAGGGCTGACCCCGCAGCTTGCAAGCCCAGGTCCGGCTTGTTAAGGCGAGAAGCCCGAGGAAATCGCTTGGATCAGGAAACAGGACCCGGTGCAGAGCCCGCCCCCCCGGTTGGAGATCAAAGACCTCACACGCCGTTACGACGGGCGGCTGGTGGTCAATGACGTCTCGCTCAACGTGATGCCCGGGCAGGTGACCTGCCTGCTTGGCCCGTCGGGCTGCGGCAAGTCCACGACGCTGCGGATGATTGCGGGCGTCGAGATGCAGGACAAGGGCGAGATACATGTCGATGGCAAGCTGATCTGCGACACCGTGTTCCGTGTGCCGCCCGAGCGGCGGCAGATCGGCCTCATGTTTCAGGATTTCGCGCTCTTTCCGCATCTGAACGTGGCCGAGAACGTCGCCTTCGGGCTGCGCACGTCGCGCCCGGAGAAACGCGCGCGGGTGCGCGAATTGCTCGAACGGGTGCACCTTCTGCATCATATCGACGCCTTCCCGCACCAACTGTCGGGGGGCGAGCAACAGCGCGTGGCGCTGGCGCGCGCGCTGGCGCCGCGTCCGCGCATCATGCTCATGGACGAGCCGTTTTCGGGGCTGGACAACCGCCTGCGCGACGGTATCCGCGACGAGACCCTCGACATCCTGCGCGAGGAGGACACCGCCGTCCTGCTGGTCACGCACGAACCCGAAGAGGCGATGCGCATGGCCGACCAGATCGCGCTCATGCGCGGCGGGCGCATCGTGCAGCAGGGCTCGCCCTACAATGTCTATAACGCGCCGGTCGATCGCAGCGCGATGGCGTTCTTCTCCGAGATCAACGTCATTCGCGGCACGGTGCGCAATGCGCTGACCGAAACACCCTTTGGCCATTTCCTCGTGCCCGGCGCGCCCGACGGGCTGGAGGTCGAGATCGTGATCCGCCCGCAACATATCAAGATCGACTTCGATCGCGGCGGGCGTGGCCCCAATCCCACCCCGCAGGACGGCACGCCAGCGCGCGGCGTGGTCGAGCGCGCCCGCTTTCTGGGCGCCGATAGCCTGGTCGAGTTTCGCATGGATCACGACGGCTCGGTGCTCAAGGCCAGCGTGCCGAACCTGTTCCTGCCCAGGCCGGGCACCGTGCTCTGGCTGATGATCCGGCGCGACCGCTGTTTCGTCTTTCCGGTGAAGAAGGAAAGCGATCCGGGGAAGTGTTGACAGACCTCTTCGGTCCGGCATCGAGCCTGTTCGATACCCCGCAGCGTTTCGGCGAAACGTCAAGGGCGCGGCCTCGTTCCGGCCGGCGCCCGCTCACAGCTTGCGGATCTTCAGCCGGGTCAGGCGGTTGTCCTTGCGCGCCATCACCTGAAACCGGAAGCCGTGGAAGATGAACACCTGGTCCACCGAGGGGATCATCTGCGCCTCGTGGATGACGAGGCCCGCGACGGTATTGGCGGCCTCGTCGGGCAACTGCCAGTCGAGTGCGCGGTTGAGGTCGCGGATGGTCATCGAGCCATCGACGAGGTAATCGCCGTCGGGGGTTCGGCGCAGGCTGTGTTCGATTTCCGTGTCGAATTCGTCCGTGATCTCTCCAACGATCTCTTCGAGGATATCCTCCAGCGTGATGAGGCCCTGCAACGCGCCGTATTCGTCCACCACCAGCGCGAAATGGCTGCGCATCCGCAGGAACTGGCGCATCTGGTCATCAAGCGTGGTGGTCTCGGGAACGAAATAGGGTTCGCGCGCGATGGATCGGATGTCGAACTCCGCCAGCGCCGCGGCGCCCTTGCCGCTCTCGACGGTCAGCTCGTATATGGCGCGCAACAGATCCCTTGCGTGGATCACGCCGATGATGTTGTCGGGATCGTCCTGATAGAGTGGCAGGCGGGTGTGATTGCTGCGCAGACACTGTTCGAGGATCGCCTGCGGTTCGCCCCCGGCGTCGATCATCTCGATGCGCGAGCGATGGAGCATGATCTCCTCGATCGTGCGCTCGCCCAGATCGAGCGCGCCCAGGATACGGTCGCGGTCTTCCTTTTCCATGACGCCTTCGGAATGGCCGAGATAGAGCGCGCCCGCGATTTCCTCGCGCACGGCATGGATATGGCCGTCGGCATCGGCTTGCACGCCAAAGCCGCGCAGGATGAGGCGCACCAGCCAGCGCACGGCGCTCACCATCGGATCGAAGATGCGGATCACCCAGACGATAAGCGGCGCGGTGCGCGCCGCCGCCGTCTCGGCATTGGTGATGGCATAGGTCTTGGGCAGCACCTCGGCGAAGATCAGCACCAGAAGCGTCATCACCAACGTGGCAAGCGCCACGCCGCTCTCGCCGAAGATCCGGGTGAAAAGCGCGGTGGCGAGCGAGGCGGCGAGAATGTTGACGAGGTTGTTGCCCAGAAGCACCGAGCCGATAAGCCGCTCGTTGTCCTCGGTGATGCGCAGCGCGGTGGCGGCCCCGTTCGACCCCCTTTCGGCCTGCGCGCGCAATTTCGCCCGCGAGGCCGCCGTCAATGCCGTCTCGCTGCCCGAAAAGAACCCCGACAGCACCAGAAGCCCGAGGATCGCCCCTACGGTGATCCAGAACGTCAGGTCGAGCGCGGCCATGTTCGCATGCATTCGCCAAATCCCCCGTTTAACGGGGTTGTTATGAGGCCTTGGCGGCGCACAGGCAAGGCGCTCGGTGCCGCCGGGCATGGTGCTGGCGGGTTGCAACCGGGCAGGGTTGGGCTTAGCCTGCGGATGATCTGTTAGCGGTATCGGAGGGGGGGATGGGCAAGGCACGGATCGGCGTTTTCGGGCTGGGCACCATGGGCCGCGCGCTGGCGCTCAACATGGCCGAGCGGGGGATCGAGGTGGCGGTCGCCAACCGCGAAGCCGACTGGGTCGCGCCGTTCATAGACGCGGCAGGGCCGCTCGCGGCGTATATTCATCCACATGAAAGCATCGAGGATTTCGTCAGGGGCCTGCGATCTCCGCGAATCGTCCTGTTCATGATCCCATCGGGCGCGCCGATGGATATGATGCTGCAGGAGATCGTGCCGCTGCTTGCCCCCGGCGATATCGTGATCGATGGCGGCAATGCCGATTTCCACGACACCCGCCGCCGCGCCGGGGATCTGGCGGCACGGCAGTTGCATTTCGTCGGTCTCGGCGTCTCGGGCGGGGCGGCGGGCGCGCGCCACGGCCCCTCGATGATGATGGGCGGCAGCGCCGAGGCCTGGGCGCAGATCGCCCCCATCCTCACCGCCATCGCCGCGCGCCACGAGGGCAGCCCCTGCGTCGCGCATCTCGGCCCCGACGGGGCGGGGCATTTCGTCAAGACGGTGCATAACGGCATCGAATATGCCGACATGCAGATCATCGCCGAGATCTACGGCCTGATGCGCAACGGTGCCGCGCTCTCGCCGACCGAGATCGCGGCGGTGTTCGCGGGTTGGAACGAGGGGCCGCTGCGCTCTTACCTTGTCGGGATCACGGCCGAGGTGCTCGCCACCTGCGACCCCGAGACCGGGCACCCGCTGGTCGATGTCATCACGGACGCGGCCGGGCAGAAGGGCACCGGGCGCTGGACGGTGATCGAGGCGCTGCGGCTGGGCCAATCGGCCAGCGTGATCGAGGCCGCCGTGGGCGCGCGCGCCTGGTCGGCGGAAAAGGCGACACGGCAAGAGGCCGAGCGGGTTCTGGGCGGCGCCGTGGGCGCGATCACGGCCAGCCACGAGGCGATGGCAGAGGCGTTCCGGGCGGCGCGGATGCTGGCCTATGCACAGGGCTTTCGCGTCATGGCGGCGGCCTCGGACGAATACGGCTGGGCGCTCGATCCCGCGCAGGTTGCGCGAATCTGGCGCGCGGGCTGCATCATCCGCGCCGACATGCTTGACGTGATCGCCAGGGCCTTTGCGGCGGGCGCGCCGCGCGGCGAGTTGATCCTTGTTCCGGGGATTGCGCGGGATCTGGCCGCGGGCCTGCCCGCGCTGCGGCAGGTGGTGGCCGGGGCGGTCCATGCGGGCCATGCGGTGCCGGCGCTCTCCGGGGCGCTGGCGTGGTATGACACGATGCGGCGCGGCCACGGCACGGCGGCGCTCATCCAGGCGCTGCGCGACCGGTTCGGCCATCACGGGTTCGAGCGGCTGGGGCAGGCGGGGTGGCATCATGGTCCGTGGCGGGAGTGAGGGCAGCCTTGCCTGATGGCGCGGCGGCAAAAAAAAGGCCGAGCACTAAGCTCGGCCATAGTCCAACAGGGAGGTATGCCAGTGCCCGCGCATGCGCCGCCACTTGCATCCACCCAAATAAAAGCGGCACCTTCATCAATCAAGGGAAATGGTGCCGCAGGTGCAGCATGGCCGATATGCGTTATGTGCATGGCTGGCCTGTCGGGTGGTGAGGGCGCGCGCAGTTCGCCGCTGCATCGGCGCCGCCCCGGTGCAGCGCCTGAACAATGGCGGATGGCGCGTCTCGTGCCCCCTTGTGCGCGTCGCGCGCTGCGGGCATAGGCCGTTTCAATGTCCCGCCCCAGCTATCGCCAGCATATGCGCGCCATCCTCGGCCTCGGCCTGCCGCTGATCGGCAGCCATGTCGCGCAGTTCGCCATCGCGCTCACCGATGCGGTCATGCTGGGCTGGTATTCGGTCGAGGCGCTGGCGGCCGAGGTTCTGGGTGGCACGCTTTTCTTCGTTCTCTTCATCATGGGGTCGGGATTCGCCTGGGCGGTAATGCCGATGGTGGCCTCGGCCGCGTCGTCGGGCGAGGCGGCGCAGGTCCGGCGGGTGACACGCATGGGGCTCTGGGCCTCGGCGTTTTTCGGGCTGCTCACCCTGCCCGCGATGCTGGGGGCAAGGGCGGTGTTCGGCTGGCTGGGGCAGGCGCCCGCCACCTCGGCGCTGGCGGCCGATTACCTTGGCATCGCCGGCTGGGCCATATTGCCCGCGCTCATGGTGATGGTGCTCAAATCCTGTCTTGCCGCGCTTGAACGCACCGCCGTGGTGCTATGGGTGACGCTCGCGGCGGTGGCGCTCAACATCGTGATCAATTACGCGCTCATCTTCGGCAATTTCGGTATGCCCGAGATGGGTGTGCGCGGCGCGGCATTGGCCTCGCTCATGGTCAACCTCGCCGCGATGGCGGCGCTGGTGGCCCATGTCATCCGTGTCATGCCCGAACATGCGATCTTTCGGCGGCTCTGGCGGCCCGACTGGGAGGCTTTGGGCCGCGTCTTTCGCCTTGGCTGGCCGATCGGGCTGACCAACCTCGCCGAGATGGGCCTTTTCGCCGCGGCCTCGGTGATGATGGGTTGGCTCGGCACGCTGCCGCTGGCGGCGCATGGCATCGCGCTTCAGGTCACGTCGGTGATGTTCATGGTCCATCTGGGCCTGTCGAATGTGGCCACGGTGCGCGCGGGCCAGGCGCAGGGGCGCGGCGATATCGAGGGCCTGCGCGACGGGGCGAAGGTGGTGCTGGCGGTTTCAGGCACGGTGGCGCTGCTGACGGTCATCGTGTTCCTGGCCGTGCCCGAGGTGCTGATCGGCCTGTTTCTGTCGCCCGATGATCCGGATCGCGCGGCGGTCATTGCCATTGGCGTGACGCTTCTGGCGGCGGCGGCGCTGTTTCAGGTGGTGGACGCCGCGCAGGTCATGGCGCTTGGCCTGTCGCGCGGGGTGCAGGATACGCGCGTGCCCATGGTGATCGCGGCGCTGAGTTACTGGGCCGTCGGCGCGCCGGTGAGCTATCTTCTGGGCTTTGTCCTGGGCCTCGGTGGTCCCGGCATCTGGCTGGGGCTGGCGGCGGGGCTGGCTCTGGCGGGGGTGTTCATGCTGGCGCGGTTCTGGGGCTGGTCGGTGCCGCGCCCCGAGGCGCAGCGCCGCTAACCCGCGCGCGGCCCCCTCACCCTGCACATGGGCAAGCCATGCGCCATCGCGCAGCGCCGCGGCAATGGCCGCGCCCGGCACCCATGATCCCATCGGATTGTCGGGATTGGCGAAATAGACGAGCCTGGCATCCACCTCATGCGCGCGGGCGATGAGCGCGGGCAGATCCTCGGTATCGCCGGCATAAGGCACCTTGTGCAGCACACCGCCAAAGCCCGCCACATGGTAGTTGAATGTCGGATACGCCCCGTCCGATTTCACCACCGCGTCGCCGGGGACCACAAGCAGCCGCACCAGATTGCCCAGAAGGCCGTCGATCCCGTCCCCCACCATCACGTTCTCCAGCGTCACGCCGAGATGCGCGGCCAGCGCCGCGCGCAGATCATGGCTTGTCGGGTTGAACCAGACCGGGTTTGCCGGAGAGCAAAAAGCTCGGAAGGTAAGCCATGACCAAAGGAAACCCAGGAAGCCGTTTTTCGACAGAGGTGCGTGCGCGTGCGGTGCGCATGGTTCTTGAGAATGAAGCGGATTATAAATCACGATCGCAGGCGCTTGCCGCCCGCAATCCCGACCGCGACCGGCTGACCCATCATAGCGATCGCGGCGTCCAGTCCCTGTCGATCAAGTATCGCGTGCAGCACTTTCATCGTCTTATGGACCCAACAGCGCTGCTCCCTGGTCGTAGCAAACACCTCGCGCAGGGCCGTCCGCCTTCCACCTTTGCCCTATTGCGTGCCGGTCGATCATGCCACCATCGGTAATCCCAGCCGCTACGACAGGGAATCCTCTCTGGCCGAGCCATACCCCCGCAGGCGAGCACCAACCGGCCCGATTCAGGTATCGTTGCACATGTCCATAGCTGGACGGGCCGTCGCCCTGCGCGGGGCGCGGTGGCCTGTTTCGGCCTCGACTCTTGCCGCGCGCCGTGACAGGTCGCCATGGCAAATGGAGGGGCCGATGCGGGACGGGCGCGCGTCTTTGGGCCGGCAGGCGGTGCGTGTGCCGGGCCATTTCGGAGAATGGATGCAGGGGCGGCTGGGGCCTGAAGGGCCGGTCGCCCTTGTGACATTGTGCTGTCCCGTGCTCGGGGTGCGCGCGCCGGGAGGCGAGATACGGCTTGCGGAGTTATTCCCCGAGGTGCGGCTGGCGGGGTTTGCCGCCGCGCTGGGGCTTTGCGGCGACGGGCCGGGTGACTGGCCGGATCTGTCGTGCGACATGCCCCTGGGCGCGGGCGCGGGGGCCTCGACCGCGTGCCTGGTGGCGGCGGCGCGGGCCTGCGGGTTCGACGGCGCGCCCGAGCGGCTGGCGCGGGCCTGTCTGGCGGTGGAGGGCGCGAGCGATCCGTTGATGTATCCCGCCCCCGACCGGCTGCTCTGGGCGTCGCGCGAGGGGCGGGTTCTGGCGGCGCTGCCGCCGGTGCCGCGCGCCGAGATCGTCGGTGGCTACTGGGGCGCGTCGGTGGCGACCGATCCCGAAGACGTGGATTTTCCCGACATATCCGATCTGGTCACGGCCTGGCGCGGCGGCGGCGATCTGGCGCTTCTGGCGGGGCTGGCGAGCGAGGCCGCGCGGCGCGCGGACGCGCGGCGCGGGCCGGGCGATCCGGTGGCGGGGCTGGCGCGCGATCTGGGCGCGCTGGGCCATGCGCGGGCCTATACCGGGGCGGCGCGGGCGCTGGTCTTTGCCCCCGGCACGGTGCCCGAGGGTGCCGGGGCGGTGCTGCGCGAGGCGGGGCTGAAGGGGGTCTTTCGTTTTGCCACGGGCGGCGCGGGATGAGCTTTGCGGGCATGATGCTGGTGGCGCTGGCGATTGATCTCGGTATCGGCTGGCCCGGCTGGCTTCATGCGCGGATCGGGCATCCGGTGACGTGGCTGGGGGCCGTGATTTCGGCGCTCGAGGCGCGGTGCAACGGCGGCAACAGGACCAGACGCATCGGTATGGGCGCGCTTTGCGTGGTGCTGGTTCTGGCGGTGGCGGTGGTTCCTGCGCTGGCGGTTCAATGGCGCTTGCCGGACGGGATCCCGGGCGTGATCCTCGGCGGCGTGCTGGCCTGGCCGCTGATTGCGCTGCGCGCGATGCACGCGCATGTGGCCGCTGTCGCCGCGCCGCTGGCGAGGGGCGATCTGGCGGGGGCGCGCGCGGCGGTGGCGATGATCGTGGGGCGCGATCCGGGCGCGCTCGACGAGGCGGGCGTGGCGCGCGCGGCGATCGAGAGCCTGGCCGAGAATACCGGCGACGGGATCGTGGCGCCGGTGTTCTGGGGCGTGGTGGCGGGGCTGCCGGGGATCGCGGCCTACAAGGCGGCAAACACGCTCGATTCGATGATCGGGCATCGCAATGACCGCTTTGAGGCCTTTGGCAAGGCGGCCGCACGGCTAGACGATCTGGCGAACCTGATCCCCGCGCGGCTGACGGGGCTGCTTTTCGCGCTGGCCGCGCCGTTTCAGGCGGGGCGCGCGCTGCGGGTGATGGCGCGCGACGCGCGGGCGCACCGCTCGCCCAACGCGGGCTGGTCCGAGGCGGCGATGGCGGGGGCGCTGGGCGTGCGCCTGTCGGGGCCGCGCGCCTATGGCGACAGGGTGAGCGAGGAGCCGTGGCTCAACGGCGCCGCGCGCGATCCGGGGGCAGGCGACGTGCGGCGCGCGCTGCGGCTCTATGCCCGCGCGATGGCGCTGATGGCGCTTGCGCTGAGCGCGCTGTGGCTGGTCTAAGACGCGAATGGGGACGCAACGCGATCATGGCGGCAATCTCGATGCGGCGCGGCACCGGTTCGGCGGGGCTGTGGCAGAGTGGCTCGACCTGTCCACGGGCATCAACCCGGTGCCCTACCCGATGCCGGCGCTTCCCGCGCGCGCGCTGACCGCGCTGCCGACGCGCGAGGACATGGCCGGGCTGAGCGCGGCGGCGGCGGCGTGCTACGGCACGCGCGCCGAGGTGGTGCCGCTGGCGGGCGCGCAGGGGGCGATTCAGGCGGTGCCGTATCTTGGGCCGCGCGGGGTCGCGCGGGTGCTGGGGCCGACCTATAACGAACACGTCGCCGCGCTCGACGCGGCGGGCTGGACGGTGGCGGAGGTGACCGAGGCGGGGGCGCTCGCCGGGGCCGATCTGGCGGTGGTGGTCAATCCCAACAATCCCGACGGGCGGCGGCACGCGCCTGCGGCGATTCTGGCGCTGGCCGGTCGGGTGGGGTGCCTGGTGGTGGACGAGAGCTTTGCCGACCCCGAGCCGGAGCTGTCGCTGGCGCCGATGCTCGCGGGCGCGGGCAATGTCGTGGTGCTGCGGTCCTTTGGCAAGTTCTACGGGCTGGCGGGGCTGCGGCTGGGCTTCGCGCTTTGCGGCGGCGGCGCGCTTGCCGGGCGGCTGCGCGAGATGGCGGGGCCGTGGCCTGTCTGCGGTCCGGCGATAGCGGCGGGGCGGGCGGCGCTTGCGGATACCGGCTGGCAGGCGGCGACGCGCGCGCGGCTGGTGAGGGATGCCGCGTGGCTCGATGACCTGGCTGCGGCGGCGGGCTGGCGGCTCATCGGGGGAACGCCGCTGTTTCGCAGCTATCACGCGCCGGATGCCGTCGAGGCGCAGGACAGGCTCGGCCGCGCCCGCATCTGGACACGGATCTTTCCCTGGTCGCCGACTTGCATCCGGCTCGGCCTGCCGGGAACGCAAGAGGATCGGGCACGGCTCGGCGCGGCGCTCGGGGGGTGAAACGGCGTCGCCCGGATCGTCCTGGGCCGCCTGCGGGGCGATGGATCCGCCGGCCCGCGCGCAGCGCCGGTTCCTGCCCGTTTCCCTAACATTTTTCCGACTTTCCGAATGGTGTTAACCTGATCTGAGTGAACTGGATGCTACATGGCGGCAACGAGGAGAGGTTGCGATGATAGATTGGGATCGTATTCGGGCGTTGCGCGTCGATATCGGGGCAGAGGCATTCGAGCAGGTGCTCGACCTGTTTCTGGAAGAGGTCGAATCGGGACTGGCGGAACTTGACGACGACATGGCCGAAGCGCAGCGAAAGGAAAGGCTGCACTTCGTCGCCGGCAGCGCCCTCAATCTCGGCTTTGCGGCGCTCGCGGTGCTGTGCCAGTCGGCCGAACGAGGCGGGAAATCCGTCTCGGCTGACGAAATCCAGGCGTGTTATGCGCAATGCAGGGCAGAGCTGCTGGCAAATATCGGGCCGGAGATCACCGCCTGATCGCCGCGAAGCGCGGGAAAACCCGGCTGTTCCGCCGCGCGGGTGCCCCCCTCTCCCTCGGCGGGTCGCGGGCGGGGGACTGCGTGTCGCGGGCCGAGTTTCAATCTTTCCTTGCCCCGCGCGCAGCGATAGAGACAGGGCCAAGGAGAGACCCGCCATGACCCAGATCGCACCGCAGCCCGGTATTCTCGACATCGCCCCTTACGAGGGCGGGGCCTCGCATGTCGAGGGCGTGGCCAATGTCGTCAAGCTCAGCTCCAACGAAAACCCCTACGGTCCTTCCGAGGCCGCCAGGGAGGCGTTCCGCCGCGCGGCCTTCGATCTGCATCGCTATCCGTCCACCGATCACGGTGCGCTGCGCGCGGCGATCGCCGAGGTGCACGGGCTCGATCCGGCGCGCATCGTCTGCGGCGCGGGCAGCGACGAGATCATCGCCCTGCTCTGCCAGAGCTATGCCGGACCGGGCGACGAGGTGATCCATACCGAGCACGGCTTTGCCATGTACCGCATCGGCGCGCTGGCCAATGGCGCGACACCCGTCGAGGTGCCCGAGCGCGAGCGCGTCACGGATGTGAACGCGATCCTGTCCGCCTGCACCGAGGCCACGCGGCTGGTCTTTGTCGCCAACCCCAACAATCCCACCGGCACGATGGTGGGCGAGGCCGAATTGCGCCGCCTCGCCGAGGCGCTGCCCGCGCGCGCGCTTCTGGTGATCGACGGGGCCTATGCCGAATATGTCGAGGGGTATGATGGCGGCGCGGGGCTGGTCGAGGCGCGCGACAACGTGGTGATGACGCGCACCTTCTCCAAGCTCTATGGGCTGGGGGGGCTGCGCGTCGGCTGGGGCTACGGGCCGGGGCATGTGGTCGATGTGCTGAACCGCGTGCGCGGGCCGTTCAACCTCTCCACCGCCGCGCTTGTCACCGCCGAGGCGGCGGTGCGCGATACCGACTGGGCCACGCGATGCCGAGAGGACAACACCCGCCTGCGTGGCTGGCTGGCCGAGGCGCTGGCCGAACATGGCGTGGTCTCCGATACTTCCACCGCGAATTTCATCCTCGCCCGCTTTGGCGGCCGCGACGAGGCCGATGCCTGTGACGCCTACCTCAAATCGCAGGGTCTCATCGTGCGCCGGGTGGCGGGTTACAAATTGCCCAACTGCCTGCGCATCACCGTGGGTGACGAGCCCGCCTGCCGCCGCGTGGCCCATGCCATCGGCCAGTTCAAGGCGGGCGCACGATGAGCGTCATCTATGACCGGGTGGCGTTGATCGGGCTGGGGCTGATCGCCTCGTCGATGTCCCATGCCATGCGCCGCGCGGGCGTGGCGGGCGAGATCGCCGGCTATGCCCGCACCGAAGAGACGCGCAATATCGCCCGCGAGATCGGCCTGTGCGACCGCGTCTGCGACACCGCCGCCGAGGCCGCGCGTGGCGCGGATCTGGTGGTGCTCTGCGTGCCGGTGGGGGCGATGGGCAGCGTCGCCGCCGAAATCGGCCCGGTGCTGAAACCGGGGGCTACGGTCAGCGATGTCGGGTCGGTCAAGAAGGCGGTGATCGAGGCGGTCGCCCCGCACCTGCCCGAGGGTGTGCATTTCGTCCCCGCCCACCCGCTTGCAGGGACAGAACATTCCGGCCCGCGCGCGGGCTTTGCCGAGCTCTTTGACAACCGCTGGTGCCTGATCGTGCCGCAGCCGGGCAGCGACCGCGCGGCGGTGGCGCGGCTCGAACGCTTCTGGCAGGCGCTTGGCAGCCATACCGACGAGATGGATGCCGAGCATCACGACCTGGTGCTGGCCGTCACGTCCCACGCGCCACACCTGATCGCCTATACGATGGTGGGCGTGGCCGACGACCTGCGCCGCGTGACCGACAGCGAGGTGATCAAGTATTCCGCCGCCGGTTTTCGCGATTTCACCCGCATCGCGGCCTCTGATCCGGTGATGTGGCGCGATGTGTTTCTGAACAACAAGGAGGCGACGCTGGAGATTCTCGGCCGCTTCACCGAAGAACTGTTCGCGCTGCAACGCGCGATCCGCACCGGCGACGGCGATCACCTGCACGCCTATTTCACCCGCACCCGCGCGATCCGGCGCGGCATCATCGAGGCCGGTCAGGACACGGACGCGCCCGATTTCGGTCGGGGGAAGAAGACATGAGGCGTGCGGCGCTCGTCCTCGCGCTGGGGGTTCTGGCCAGCGCCTGCGGGCGGCCAGACCCCGAGGTGAGCCGCGCGGGAGAACTCTGCGGCGTGCCGGGGCTTTCGGGCACGGTCTCGGGCCTCATTTCCGATTCGGTTTCGGGCTGCGGGGTGGAACGCGCGGTGCGGCTCGAGGCGGTTCACGGTGTGCACCTGAGCCGGCCCGCCACGCTCGATTGCCCGACCGCGCGCACCCTTGGCCAATGGGTGCGCGAGAGCGCGCAGCCCGAGGTGGGGCGGACGGGGGGCGGGCTTGCGGGGCTCCGGGTGGCCTCGCATTACGCCTGCCGCACCCGCAACAGCCAGCCCGGCGCGCTCGTGTCGGAACATGGCAAGGGCCGCGCCATCGACATCGCCGCGCTGCAACTGCGCGATGGTTCGGAAATCTCGGTGCTCGAGCATTGGGGCAGGGGGCAGAAGGGCCGTATTCTGGCCCGTCTGCACCGCGATGCCTGCGGACCTTTCGGCACGGTGCTTGGCCCCGATTCGGACCGCTTCCACCATGATCACTTTCATTTCGACACCGCGCGCCACCGGGGCGGGCCCTATTGCCGCTGAGCGCGATGTCGCAGGGCGCATCACATCGCTGTTTCAACGCTTGTAATCCTTTCTTCACGGCTTAGGCTCATGATGGCAGAAATGGAGGCCGCCATGCCCAGGCTCGTTCGTCTTTACATCACGCAGGTTGCCATCGGCTTTGGCCTCGCGGGCGTGTTCGTTGGACTGCTTTTGTGGTTCAATATCGCCAATCTCTGGCATCTCGTCAGCCATTCGGACAAGGGCATTCTTGCCGTGCTGATCCTCTGGCTTGCCAACGGCATCGTCTTTGCCGGGGTGCAATTCGCCATCGCGGTGATGCGGATGAAGGACGATGACGATGACGAGCCGCGCGGCGGACGCCGTCAGCCGGTCATGCGGCGCGACTATGCCACCATCCCTGTCCCCGCGAACCGTGGGCAGGCGGTCTTGCCGGCGCGCCGCTGAACCGTCCGGGACGGGCGCGGCCGCAGGCGCAGCTGTCCGGGCCGCCAACTCTGGTCTTGCTCCCGGCGCGGCCCGCGTCTATACGCGCCCGGTGGCCCGAGGGCCGCCATCAACCAGCAAGCCGTGGTCGGCCCAGCCGTCGCTTGGGGCCGCATCCGGCAAGGAGAAGCGACAATGAAACTGCACGAACTTCGTGACAACGAGGGCGCGACCAAGCGCAAGAAACGCATCGGCCGTGGCCCCGGCTCGGGCATGGGCAAGACCGGCGGACGTGGTGTCAAGGGCCAGAAATCGCGTTCTGGCGTGGCGATCAAGGGCTTCGAGGGCGGCCAGATGCCGCTCTATCAGCGTCTGCCCAAGCGTGGCTTTACCAAGCCCAACCGCAAGTCCTATGCGGTGGTCAATCTGGGCCTCATCCAGAAATTCGTCGATGCGGGCAAGATCGACGCGAGCGCGCCGATCACCGAAGAGGTGCTCGTGGCCTCGGGTCTCGTGCGCCGCAGGCTCGACGGGATCCGCGTTCTGGCCAAGGGCGAAGTGACCGGCAAGCTCGACCTCGCCGTGACCGGCGCGTCCAGATCGGCCATCGACGCGGTGGAAAAGGCCGGCGGCTCGCTTTCGGTCACGACGGCGCAGGCCGCCGAATAAGAGGTTGTGAGCGGGCTGCGGCCCGCTTACATAGACCTCAGGTTTTCCGAGGACGCCGCCAGAGCCGAAAACCGGCTTCGGCGGTGTTCGCACATGAAAGAGACCCTCGCATGGTATCTGCAGCAGAGCAAATGGCGGCCAATACAAGCTGGTCCGCGCTTGGCAAGGCGACCGATCTCCGCAACCGTATCCTGTTCACGCTGGGGCTGCTGATCGTCTATCGCCTTGGCACGTTCATTCCCGTGCCGGGGATCGACGGCGCGGCGCTGCGCGAGTTCATGGCGGGCGCGCAGGCCACCATCGGCGGGATGCTGTCGATGTTCACCGGCGGCGCGCTTGGCCGGATGGGTATCTTTGCGCTCGGGATCATGCCCTATATCTCGGCCTCGATCATCGTGCAGCTTCTCACGGCCATGGTGCCCTCGCTTCAGCAATTGAAGAAAGAGGGCGAACAGGGCCGCAAGAAGATCAACCAATACACGCGCTATGGCACGGTGGGCCTTGCCACGCTGCAAAGCTACGGTCTGGCGGTCTCGCTCCAGTCGGGCGAGATGGTGACCAATCCGGGCCTGTTCTTCATTGCGTCGTGCATGATCACGCTGGTGGGCGGCACGATGTTCCTGATGTGGCTGGGCGAGCAGATCACCGCGCGCGGCGTCGGCAACGGCATCTCTCTGATCATCTTCGTCGGCATCATCGCCGAGGTGCCTGCGGCGCTGGCGCAGTTTTTCGCTTCGGGGCGCTCGGGCGCGATCAGCCCGGCGGTGATCATCGGCGTGATGGTGATGGTCGTGGCCGTGATCGCCTTCGTGGTGTTCATGGAGCGATCCTTGCGCAAGATCCACATCCAGTATCCGCGCCGGCAGGTCGGCATGAAGGTCTATGACGGCGGCTCGTCGCATCTGCCGGTCAAGGTCAACCCGGCGGGCGTGATCCCGGCGATCTTTGCCTCGTCGCTCTTGCTGCTGCCGGCCACGATCGGAACATTCTCGGGCAATTCCACGAACCCGGTGATATCCACGATCATGGCCTATTTCGGCCCCGGCCAGCCGCTTTACCTGCTGTTCTTCTCGGCGATGATCATCTTCTTCACCTATTTCTATACCTTCAACGTCTCGTTCAAGCCCGATGAAGTGGCCGAGAACCTCAAGAACCAGAATGGATTCGTTCCCGGTATCCGCCCCGGCAAGCGTACCGAGGAGTTCCTTGAATATGTGCTCAACCGCATCCTGGTTCTTGGCTCGGTCTATCTGACGGCCGTGTGCCTTTTGCCCGAGGTGCTGCGCAATCAGTTCGCGATCCCGTTCTATTTTGGCGGAACCTCGGTGCTGATCGTGGTCTCGGTGACGATGGACACGATCCAGCAGGTGCAATCGCACCTTCTGGCCCATCAATACGAGGGGCTGATCGAGAAATCACAGCTGAGCGGCAAGGGCCGCAAACGCACCAAACGCAGAGGACCGGCACGGCGATGAACCTCATTCTTCTCGGACCGCCCGGCGCGGGCAAGGGCACGCAGGCGCAGTATCTGGTCGAGGAACGCGGCATGATCCAGCTCTCGACCGGCGACATGCTGCGCGCGGCCAAGGACAGCGGCACCGAGATGGGCCGCATCGTCGCCGATGTGATGGCGCGCGGCGATCTGGTGACGGACGAGATCGTGATCGGCCTCATCCGCGAGAAATTGCAGGGCGACAGGGCCGGCGGCTTTATCTTCGACGGTTTCCCGCGCACGCTGACGCAGGCCGATGCGCTGGAGGCGCTGCTCGACGAGCAGGGCGAGACGCTCGACGCGGTGATCGAGTTGCAGGTGGATGACGAAACGCTGATCCGGCGCATCGTGAATCGCGCCGAGGAGGCGCGCGCCGCCGGCCAGCCCGTGCGCGCCGACGACAACGAAGAGGCCGTGCGCCACCGTTTGAGCGAATACCACAAGAAGACCGCGCCGCTCGTCGGCTATTACCACGCCAAGGGAAAGCTCGTCTCGATGGATGGCCTGGGCGAGATCGACGATGTGAAGGCGGCGATCGCCGCGGTGCTTGACAAATGACGGATGAGGGGCTTGACGCCCCTCGTGATTCTCCATAACAGGCAGTTTCCGACTTTCGCGCATGATTCCATGAGGGGCGCGCCCTCATCGAGTCGCTTAGCTCAGATCAGCCGCGGCCCGAAGCGCAAGCCTCGGGCTCACGTTGTGAAAAAAGGTTCTGGCATCACGGAACCGCAACGAAAAGGAAAAGACACTTGGCACGTATCGCCGGCGTTAACATCCCGACCAGCAAACGGGTCCCGATCGCCCTCACCTATATCACCGGAATCGGCCATTCTTCGGCCAAGGCCATCTGCGAAGCGGTCAATATCGACCCCGCCCGCCGCGTCAACGAGCTCTCCGACGCCGAGACGCTGGCGCTGCGCGAGCATATCGACGCCAACTTTGCTGTCGAGGGTGATCTGCGCCGCGAGACGCAGATGAACATCAAGCGGCTGATGGATCTCGGCTGCTATCGCGGCCTGCGCCACCGCCGCAACCTGCCGGTTCGCGGTCAGCGCACCCATACCAATGCCCGCACCCGCAAGGGCCCGGCAAAAGCCATTGCCGGCAAGAAGAAATAAGGGAGGGCATCAGATATGGCACGCGAAACCAGACGCACGAAGAAGAAGGCCTCCAAGAACATCGCCACCGGCGTGGCGCATGTGAACTCGTCCTTCAACAACACCAAGATCCTCATCTCCGACGTTCAGGGCAACGCGATTGCCTGGTCTTCGGCCGGCACGATGGGCTTCAAGGGCTCGCGCAAGTCAACCCCCTATGCCGCGCAGCTGGCCGCCGAGGATGCAGGCCGCAAGGCGCAGGAACACGGCATGAAGACCCTTGAGGTCGAGGTGCAGGGGCCGGGATCGGGCCGCGAGTCGGCGCTGCGCGCGCTTGCGGCCGTGGGTTTCAACATCACCTCGATCCGCGACGTGACGCCGATTGCCCATAACGGCTGCCGGCCACCGAAACGTCGTCGGGTCTGAGCGCAAGGATTGCCAACAGGGCCGCGCCTTGCGCGGTCCTGCACGTTATTTGAAATCCTCGGGCGTCACCGCCTTTCGGACATGGGGCGGGGACAGGAATGGAGGGACGCATGATCCATAAGAACTGGGCAGACCTGATCAAGCCGACGCAGCTCGTGATCAAGCCGGGCAACGATCCGCTGCGTCAGGCGGTGGTCGTGGCCGAGCCGCTCGAGCGCGGGTTTGGCCTCACGCTCGGCAATTCGCTGCGGCGGGTTCTGCTCTCGTCGCTTCAGGGCGCGGCCATCACCGCCGTGCAGATCCACGATGTGTTGCACGAATTTTCTTCGGTCGCGGGCGTTCGCGAGGATGTCACCGATATCGTGCTCAACCTCAAGGGTGTGGCCATCCGCATGGAAGTCGATGGGCCCAAGCGCCTCTCGATCAACGCCAAGGGGCCGGGGGCTGTCACCGCCGGCGATATCTCGGGCAGCGCGGGCATCGAGATCCTCAACCGTGACCATATCATCTGCCACCTCGACGAGGGTGCGGATCTGGCCATGGAACTGACGGTCAACATCGGCAAGGGCTATGTCGCGGCCGACAAGAACAAGCCAGAGGATGCGCCCATCGGCCTCATCCCGATCGACGCGATCTATTCGCCGGTGACGCGGGTGAGTTACGACGTGCAGCCCACCCGCGAGGGGCAGGTGCTCGATTATGACAAGCTGACCATGAAGGTCGAGACCGACGGTTCGCTCACGCCCGAGGACGCGGTGGCCTATGCCGCGCGCATCCTTCAGGATCAGCTTGGCATTTTCGTCAACTTCGACGAGCCGGAAGCCGCCAGCCGCCAGGATGACGAGGACGGGCTTGAATTCAACCCGCTCCTGCTCAAGAAGGTGGACGAGCTGGAACTGTCGGTCCGGTCCGCCAACTGCCTCAAGAACGACA
>DIUD01000013.1 GCA_002428225.1 Roseovarius sp. UBA6167
CGCGGTGGACACGATCCTTGTTGGCGGTGACCGCAGCTACCCCAGTCAAAAGATATATGATTTCAAATAGTTGAAATCTCCGGCGGGGATATTTGGCGCAAGATGAAGGCCCCCGCTTCATCTTGCCATAAATATCCAAATTCCGACGGTTAACGGCGCTCAGAACGGCACGTCATCCGCGCCGGTGATGAAGCGTGCGACCACCTTCTTCACGCCCGCCTTGTCAAAGACGACTTCCAGCTTGTCGCCCTCGATGCCGGTGATCGCGCCATAGCCGAATTTCTGGTGAAAGACTCGCTCGCCCAGGGTGTGCGCGCTCACCGCCTGCGAGGCTGTCACCTGGGCGCGGGGCGAGGTCGGCGGGCGCCCGGTGCCGCGCGATTGAAGCCGCCGCCAGCCGGGGGAGTTATAGACATCGGCCTCGGATGCGCGGGTCTCGACGCTGGCCGCGGCCACGCCCCGCCCGCCATAGAGGCCAGGCGGCGTCAGCACCTCGACGTGATCGGGCGGCAGCTCGTCGATGAAACGCGAGGGCAGTTGCGATTGCCACTGGCCATAGACCCGCCGGTTGCCGGCAAAGGAGATGGTGCAGACCTCCTCGGCGCGGGTGATGCCGACATAGGCAAGGCGGCGCTCTTCCTCCAGCCCCTTCTGGCCGCTTTCGTCCATCGATCGTTGCGAGGGAAACAGCCCGTCCTCCCAGCCCGGCAGGAACACGGCGGGAAATTCCAGCCCCTTGGCGGCGTGCAGCGTCATCAGCGTGATCTTCTCGCCCGCCCCGTCGCTCTCGTTTTCCATGATGAGCGCGACATGTTCGAGGAATCCTTGCAGGTTCTCGAATCCCTCCAGCGCCTTGACCAGTTCCTTGAGGTTTTCCAGCCGCCCCGGCGCCTCGGGCGTCCTGTCGTTCTGCCACATCGCGGTATAGCCCGATTCGTCGAGGATGATTTCGGCCAGTTCGATATGGGTCATGGCGGGATCGTCCATCATCCGGCGCCAGCGGGCGAAGCTGTCGAGAAGCCGCGCCAGTTCCGCGGCCCCCTTGCCCCCCAACCCCTTTTGGTCGAGCAAAAGGCGCGCGCCCTGCATCAGCGGCACGCCGTTCCGCCGCGCGACAACCTGGATTTTCTGCACCGCCTTGTCGCCGAGGCCGCGCTTGGGGGTGTTCACGATCCGCTCGAACGCCAGATCGTCGGCGGGCGAGGTGACGAGGCGGAAATAGGCCATGGCGTCGCGGATTTCGAGGCGCTCGTAGAAACGCGGGCCGCCGATCACGCGGTAGGGCAGGCCGATGGTCAGGAAACGGTCCTCGAAGGCGCGCATCTGGTGGGAGGCGCGCACCAGGATGGCCATTTCATCCAGACCATAGGACCGCATCCCGCGCGTGCCGCGGCTCATCGCCTCGACCTCGTCACCGATCCAGCGCGCCTCTTCCTCGCCGTCCCAGTGGCCGATGAGGCGGACCTTGTGGCCCCCTTTCGCGGCGGTCCAGAGCGTCTTGCCCAGCCGGTCGCGGTTGCCCGCGATCACCCCTGACGCGGCGGCCAGGATATGCGGGGTAGAGCGGTAATTCTGCTCCAGCCGGATCACCGCGGCGCCGGGAAAATCCTTTTCAAACCGCAGGATATTGCCCACCTCGGCGCCGCGCCAGCCATAGATCGACTGGTCATCGTCGCCCACGCAGCAAATGTTGCGATGCCCGCCCGCCAGAAGGCGCAGCCACAGATACTGCGCCACGTTGGTGTCCTGGTATTCGTCCACGAGGATGTATTTGAACCACCGTTGATACTGCGCCAGCACATCCTCGTGCCGCTGAAAGATCGTCACCACATGCAAGAGCAGGTCACCGAAATCGACCGCGTTCAATTCCCTCAGCCGCAGCTGATAGAGCCGGTAGAGCGCGGGGCCCTTGCCGTCATAGGCGCCGGCCTCGCTGCCGGGCAGGTTGTCGGGCGTCCAGGCGCGGTTTTTCCACTGGTCGATGATCCCGGCAAGCAGCCGCGCGGGCCAGCGCTTGTCGTCGATATTCGCGGCCTGCACCAGTTGTTTGAGCAGGCGCAACTGGTCGTCGGTGTCGAGGATGGTGAAATTCGACGTGAGACCAACCAGTTCGGCATGGCGGCGCAGGAGCCTGACGCCGATCGAATGGAAGGTGCCGAGCCACGGCATCCCCTCCACTGCCTGCCCCACCAGGCGCGCGACGCGCTCTTTCATCTCGCGCGCGGCCTTGTTGGTGAAGGTCACGGCGAGGATCTCGTTGGGGTGCGCGCGGCCGGTGTTCAGCAGGTGCACGATGCGCGTGGTCAGCGCCTTGGTCTTGCCGGTGCCCGCCCCCGCCAGCATCAGCACCGGGCCATCGAGCGTTTCGGCGGCGCGGCGTTGCTCGGGGTTCAGGTCATCGAGATAGGGCGCGGGCCGCGCGGCCATGGCGCGCGCGGCAAGGCTGGCGCCTTCAAGGGCGCCCGAGTCGTCAAAGCTGCTCATGGGCGCGACAATAGCGCGGGCAGGCCCCGAGATAAAGCCCGGTGTTCGGTTAATGTTCCGGCTGTTTCGCGCCGCGGCAAGGTCCTGACAGCCATGCCGGCGCGGGCACGCCCCTGCACGCCCGTTCCCTCGTTCATGCCACCAGACGCCAATTGCACAGATCGTTCACAAATTCTACAAGACAGAAGCGCTGCAGCGCAGCACAATGACCATCCGGGGAGCACCACCCATGGCCGAATTCCAGAAAATCCTCGTCGCCAACCGGGGCGAGATCGCGATTCGCGTGATGCGCGCGGCCAACGAGCTTGGCAAGAGGACCGTCGCCGTCTTTGCCGAAGAGGACAAGCTGTCGCTGCACCGCTTCAAGGCCGATGAGGCTTACCGCATCGGCGAGGGGCTGGGGCCGGTCGCGGCCTATCTGTCGATCGGGGAAATCATCCGCGTGGCGAAACAATCGGGTGCGGATGCGATCCATCCCGGTTACGGCCTGCTGTCGGAAAACCCCGATTTCGTCGATGCCTGTGTTGCTGCCGGCATCGCCTTTATCGGTCCCAGGGCCGAGACCATGCGCGCACTGGGCGACAAGGCGAGCGCGCGGCGCGTGGCCGTCGAGGCAGGCGTGCCGGTGATCCCCGCGACCGAGGTGCTGGGCGAGGACATGGGCGCGATCCGGGCCGGGGCCGAGGCGGTCGGCTATCCGCTCATGCTCAAGGCAAGCTGGGGCGGCGGCGGGCGCGGGATGCGCCCGATAGGCAGCGCCGACGAGCTTGAGGAAAAGGTGCTGGAGGGCCGCCGCGAGGCCGAGGCCGCATTCGGCAATGGCGAGGGCT
>DIUD01000083.1 GCA_002428225.1 Roseovarius sp. UBA6167
TGGTGGCAGATGCCGGTGCCGGGGGGCACGACGCGGAAATTGTTGAACGCGCCCTGCCCCCATTTGAGGAACTGGTAACGCTCCATGTTGCGCTCGTACTCGCGGTCCACGTTGATCCGGAAGGCGCGGGGGTTGCCGAACTCGTCGATCATCACCGAGTGGTCGATCACCAGATCGACCGGGTTCAGGGGGTTAATCTGCTGCGCGTCGCCGCCAAGCGCCTTGATCCCGTCGCGCATCGCGGCCAGATCGACCACAGCCGGAACGCCGGTGAAATCCTGCATGAGCACCCGCGCGGGCCGATAGGACAGTTCGCGATTCGCGCGGCCGCCATTGGCCGCCCACTCGGAAAAGGCGCGGATGTCGTCAAGCGTGACGGTCTTGCCATCCTCGAAGCGCAGCATGTTTTCCAGCACCACCTTGAGCGCGGCGGGCAGGCGCGAGAAATCGCCCAGCCCCGCCGCCTCGGCGGCCCTGATCGAGTAATAGGCGATGGATTTGCCGCCGACGCTGAGCGTCTTGCGGGCCTTGGCGCTGTCTTGTCCGACTGTGATAGGCATGGGGTGCCGTCCTTTCATGGTCAGGTCTGGATGACGTTTGCCCTCGCTTCTGACCGATATTGCGCGCCCGATCAAGAGGCGTGCGGCGCATTTGTATACTGTTGCACACAATTTGCGGCGTGTTTCAACCCTTATCGCCCCCTCTCACGAGAGCTTGAGTTGGCATTCCGCATCCGCGCGCATAGTCTTGAAGCGTCAGATCAACAGGCCGATGCGTCAGGACCGTTCCTTCATGCGACATCTTCTTGCCACCCTGCTGGCCGGCTCACTACTGGTTTCCGGTGCCGCAGGGGCTGGCGGGCGCCCCGTGGTGGTCGAGCTTTTTACCTCGCAGGGCTGCGCCTCCTGCCCGCCCGCCGACGCGTTCTTCCAGGATCTTGCCACGCGCGAGGATGTGCTCGCGCTGTCGCTGCATGTGGATTACTGGGATTACATCGGCTGGGAGGACACTTTCGCCAGCCCCGAACACTCCGCCCGCCAGCGCGGCTATGCCAGGGCGGCAGGGCGCAAGATGGTCTATACGCCGCAAATGGTCATCAACGGTGCCGATCATGTGGTGGGCACGCGCGTTCACGATGTGGACGCGCTCATCGACAGGCACCGCAAGGCGGCACCGAACGGGTTGTCCGTCAGGCTCAGCCGCGATGGTGCGCGCCTGCATCTTTTGGCCAATGCCGAGACACCGCGCGATATGCCGCTGGTGGTGCAGCTTGCCCGCTACCTGCCCGAACAGACGGTCACGATCTCCCGCGGCGAGAATGCCGGGCGCACGATTACCTATATGAATATCGTCACCGAGCTGATCGAGGTGGCCGAATGGGACACGCTTGCCCCGCTTGAGCTGGTGATCGACTGGCCCGAAGGCGTGCCGGTCGCGGTGATCCTGCAATATCCCGATTTCGGCACCATCGAGGCGGTTGCGCGGATGTGGCAATGAGCAATGCCCGGCTGGCAGCGGTCGCTGTCGCGCTGTGGCTCACCGCCGCCCAAGCCATCGCAGAACCGCCGATGACGCGCGCGCCGCTTGGCGAGGCGATCCGCGAGACGCTTATCGCCACCCCCGCGCTGCTCGCCCCGCTGAGCGCCCCCGAGCCCGCCCCGATCAACCTCTATGCTGATGACATCGCGCGCGATCTCGACCTTCTGGCACGAGAGGCCCCCCATCTCTTTGCCCCCGGCCTGCCCGGCTTTGGCCCCGAGGACGCCACCAGGCGCCTTGCCTTGTTCACCGCGCCCGATTGTCCCGATTGCGCGCAGGCCGAGGCCGAGTTGCGCGCGCTCGCGGACCGGATCGGCCTGCGGGTGAATGTCTTCGACTTGGGCCGCGATGCCGATCTCGCCGCCCGTCTCGGCCTCGACATGGCGCCCTCCTATGTGCTGCCCGACCGGCTGTTGCGCGGGGCGATGCCTGCCTTCGTGCTGGAGCGCTATCTCGCGCCCTGAGCGGCCCCCTTCCCCCTGCCCCGCCCTTGCTTTAAACAGCCGCGCATCACGCCCTCCGAAGGAGCCCGCCGGATGCACGAACCGACCATCACCCCCGATCTGATCGCCGCGCATGGCCTCAAGCCCGAGGAATACGCGCGCATCCTCGAGATCATCGGGCGGGAGCCGTCCTTTACCGAACTGGGCATCTTCTCGGCCATGTGGAACGAGCATTGTTCCTACAAGTCGTCGAAGAAATGGCTGCGCACCCTGCCCACCTCGGGCCCGCAGGTGATCTGCGGACCGGGCGAGAACGCGGGCGTGGTGGATATCGGCGACGGGCAGGCGGTCGTGTTCAAGATGGAGAGCCATAACCACCCCTCCTATATCGAGCCCTACCAGGGCGCCGCGACCGGCGTGGGCGGCATCCTGCGCGATGTCTTCACCATGGGCGCGCGCCCCGTCGCGGCGATGAACGCGCTCAGCTTCGGCGCACCCGATCATCCGAAAACCCGCCAGCTTGTTCATGGCGTGGTCGCGGGGGTGGGCGGCTATGGCAACTGCTTCGGCGTGCCCACGGTAGGTGGCGAGGTGCGGTTCGACCCGGCCTATAACGGCAACTGCCTGGTCAACGCCTTTGCCGCCGGCCTGGCGGACGCGGACGCGATCTTCTACTCCGCGGCGAGCGGCGTGGGGATGCCGGTGGTCTATCTCGGGGCCAGGACGGGCCGCGACGGGGTGGGCGGGGCAACCATGGCCTCGGCCGAGTTCGACGACACGATCGAGGAAAAGCGCCCCACCGTGCAGGTGGGCGATCCATTCACCGAGAAACGCCTGATGGAGGCCTGTCTCGAACTGATGCAGACCGGCGCGGTGATCTCGATTCAGGACATGGGCGCGGCCGGCCTGACCTGTTCGGCGGTGGAGATGGGCGACAAGGGGGGGCTTGGCATCAAGCTCGACCTCGATGCGGTGCCGCAGCGCGAGACGGGCATGAGCGCCTACGAGATGATGCTCTCCGAGAGCCAGGAGCGGATGCTCATGGTGCTGCGCCCCGAAAAGGAAGCGCAGGCGCGCGCGGTATTCGAGAAATGGGATCTCGATTTCGCCATCATCGGCGAGACCATCGCCGAGGACCGTTTCCTCATCCTCCACGGCAATGCGGTCAAGGCCGACCTGCCGCTCTCCACCCTCGCATCCTCGGCGCCGGAATACGACCGTCCCCATGCCGAAACCGTGCCGCCCGCACCGCTCGATCCCGCGAGCGTGCCCGCCGTCGATCCCATCGACGCGCTCAAGGCGCTTATCGGCTCGGTCAATTACTGCGCGCGCGAATGGGTCTACCAGCAATACGACACGATGGTGATGGCCGACACGGTGCGCGTGCCCGGTCAAGGCGCGGGCGTGATCCGCGTTCATGGCACCGACAAGATGCTGGCCTTTACCGCGGACGTGACGCCGCGCTATGTCGCCGCCAACCCCTTCGAGGGCGGCAAGCAGGCAGTGGCAGAGGCATATCGCAACCTGACCGCCACGGGCGCCCTGCCGCTTGCCACCACCGACAACCTCAATTTCGGCAACCCCGAGCGCCCCGAGATCATGGGCCAGTTCGTCGGCGCCATCCGCGGCATCGGGGCGGCCTGCGCCGCGCTCGACATGCCGATCGTGTCGGGCAATGTCTCGCTCTATAACGAGACCGACGGCGCCGCGATCCTGCCCACGCCGACCATCGGCGCGGTCGGGATCATCCGCGACCCTGAAACGGCGATCATGGGCCGGGCGCGCGAGGGGCATGTGGCGCTCGTTCTGGGCGAGACGCAGGGGCATCTGGGGCAATCGGCGATCCTTTGGGAAGTGTTCAACCGCGCCGAGGGCGACGCGCCGCCGGTGGATCTGGAGGCCGAGCGCCGCCACGGCGATTTCATCCGCGCCAATCATGCGCTGATCCGCGCCTGCACCGATCTGTCCGATGGCGGGCTCGCGCTTGCCGCCTTCGAGATGGCCGAAGCCGCGGGCGTGGGTGTGCATCTCGATTCGGACGACATGGCCACGCTCTTCGGCGAGGACCAGGGCCGCTATCTCATCGCGTGCAATTTCGACCAGGCCGAGGCGCTGATGATCGCGGCCGGCCGCGCGGGCGTGCCGCTCTTTTCCGTGGGACGCTTCACCGGCGACACGGTGCGGCTGGGACGCGCCCAGGCCCCGCTGGCAGAGTTGTCGGCGCTCTACCGGGAAACCTTCGGCGCGGTGTTCGGGTAACGGCGCGCCCGTCACCGCCGCATCACGCGCCCCTCGCCCGCCCGCGCGCGAAACAGTGCCACCATCTCGGCCATGTCGCGATCCGCCTCGATGGCAAGACGGCGCAGGCCGAAATGGACATGGGCCATCTCCTGATAATAGCGCGTATAGGCGTAATTCGTGGCCGCGCCCGCCGCCGCGCCCAGAACCGGCACGGTCTGCGCCGCCAGCTTCTGCCCCAGCACCATCGCAAGCCGTGGGGAAACCCGCGCAATCAGCGCCTGAAGCGCCGCGCCGGTCAGCGTCACCCGTGTGCCGATCAGGCCCAGATTGGCCCCGTCGTCACGGGTCAACGGCCCCGCGCTGCCGAATACCTCGATGGAATCGAACCGCACCCCCGGCTCGGACGGGTCAAACCCGTGATCGGCAGCCACGTCCTGAATGGCGCGCATCAGCACCGTCACCGTCACCGGCAATTCCGCCAGCGCCGTTGCCAGCCCGCCCATGCCGCCCGCCGCCCCCATCGCCGTGCTCAGCAGCCGCGCGCGCCAGCCCGGCAGGTCTGGCAGCGCGGCGCGTGTGCCATGTGCCGCCTCGGCCGCGTGGTAAAGCGCGCGCCCGGTCGCCGCGCCGAGGCGTGTGCGCGCCTCGGGCGGCAGCCGCTCGAGCAGCCCTTCGGCCTGCGTGCCGATGAGGTTCAACAGCGCCATCGCACCGCCGCCGGCGCGCGCATTGCGCGCCACCAGCGCGTCCAGCCGCGCGTCGAATGTCGCCCTGTCCGGCGGTTTGCCCAGTAATTCCATCGCCACGCCCTCGCCCCTTCCCAGATGACCGCGCGGGCGCGCAATTTCAAGCTGCCCGCGTGACAGCGCCCGCGATCCCGTCCCAGGCTCCGGGGATCAATGACACCCCAAGCACACGCGCCGGATTGGTCGGCGGCGGCATCTCGACCGCGTCGAGCCGCACGAAGCCGAAGCGCCCGTAATAGGGCGCATCTCCCACCAGCATCACCCGCACCCAGCCTTGCCCGCGCGCCCGCTCGAGGCTTTCGCGGATCAGCCACGCGCCCAGGCCCTCGCCTTGGTGGGTGGGGTGGACTGCCACCGGTCCGAGCAACAGCGCCGCCGCGCCGCCCACCCGCACCGGCCAGTAGCGGATCGCGCCTGCCAGCGTTCCGTCCGCGTCCCGCGCCACGAGGCAGAGCCCGGCCACCGGCGGCACCCCGTCGCGCAGCCTGTAGGAGGAGAGCGCCTCGCGCCCCGGCGCGAAACACAGGTCATAGAGCGCCTCGACCTCCCAGTGATCGGCAGGCCCTTCCTGCGCCAGTTCGAACATGACCCGCCCGCGTCCCCAGAGATTCGACTGGCCAAGCGCCTAGCACGACGTTGGCTCTGGCACAAACCGCACAGGCCCCGGGACAGAGCCATGTTCTGCCGCCCCGAGGGCGACCACGGCCCGCCGCGAAACCGGTTCAACCCGCGGGTTCAACGCGCGGGTAACGCCCCGGACCATCGGCTGGCTCTTCTCGCGCGCGGTTGTCGCGCCCGCTCAGAGGCGCCCGAACACCAGGCGCAGGATCTCTGCCAGCCCCGCCGCATCGTCATGGGTAAAAGCCGCCGGCCGGTCGCTGTCGATATCGAGCACGCCAATCAGCGCCCCCGCCCCGTTCCAGACCGGCAGGACGATCTCGGAGCGCGTGGAAGAAGCGCAAGCGATGTGGCCTTCAAATGCCTCGACGTCATCGACAAGCTGGACCTCGCCCAAGCGCGCCGCCGCCCCGCAGACCCCGCGCGAGGACGTGATTTGCAGGCAGCCATGCCCGCCCTGATAGGGCCCGACCTTGAGCATCTGCGGCCCGGTCACGCGATAGAACCCGGTCCAGTCGAACCGCTCGTCGGCATGGTGCAATTCGCACGCCACCGTGGCCATGAGCGCGACCTCGTCGCTCTCGCCCTCGGTCAGCGAGAGGATGGCACGGGTGGTGGCGGGATAGTCGATGCGCATGGCCGCGCTCCTGTCATGCAAGAGTGGGGGCCAGCCCCCACACGCAGGGTCAAGTGGGGGCCAGCCCCCACACGCAGGGTCAAGTGGGGGCCAGCCCCCACACCCCCGGGATATTTCGGGCAAGATGAAGCTCAGACCCGCTCGATGGCAATCGCCGTGCCCTCGCCGCCGCCGATGCAGATGGCCGCGATGCCGCGCCTCAGCCCGCGTTTTTCCAGCGCGTTCAGAAGCGTCACCATGATCCGCGCGCCAGAGGCCCCGATCGGATGACCAAGCGCGCAGGCACCGCCGTTGACGTTCACGCGGTCGCGCGGCAGCCCCATCTCGTGCATGAAGGCCATGGGCACCACGGCAAAGGCCTCGTTGATTTCCCACAGGTCGACNNGGCACCACGGCAAAGGCCTCGTTCACCTCCCAGAGATCGACGTCATCGACCGACCAGCCAAGCCGCGCGAGCAGTTTCTGCGCCGCCGGAACCGGCGCGGTGGTGAACCAGCCCGGCGCCTGCGCATGGCTTGCGTGGCCGAGGATGCGCGCGCGGATGTTGAGACCCTGTGCCTGCGCCGCCTCGCGCGAGGCGATCACCAGCGCCGCCGCCCCGTCGCTGATCGAGCTTGAATTGGCCGCCGTCACCGTGCCACCCTCGCGGAAGGCAGGCTTGAGCTGCGGGATCTTCTCGGGATGCGCCTTGGCAGGCTGTTCGTCGCGGGCGATCGTCACCTCGCCCTTGCGCGTGCGGATGCTCACCGGCGTGATCTCACCCTCGAAGGCGCCGGATTTTTCGGCCGCCAGCGCCCCTTCGAGCGAGCCGAGCGCATAGTCGTCCTGCGCCTGTCGCGTGAACTGGAACTTCTCGGCGCAATCCTCGGCGAAGGTGCCCATCAGGCGGCCCTTGTCATAGGCATCCTCCAACCCGTCGAGGAACATGTGATCCATCGCCTGTGCGTGCCCGAGCCGCGCGCCGCCGCGCATCTTGGGCAGAAGGTAGGGGGCATTCGACATCGATTCCATGCCGCCCGCGATCATCGTCTCGGCATGGTCCAGCGCGATCTGGTCAAAGGCCATCATCGCCGCCTTCATGCCAGAGCCGCACATCTTGTTGAGCGTGGTGGCCGGCACCTCCTGCCCGAGACCGCCGAGAAACCCCGCCTGCCGCGCCGGGGCCTGTCCCTGCCCTGCGGGCAGCACACACCCCATCAGCACCTCGTCAACCGTCGTGGCGCGGGCGTTCGCCAGGGCCGCCCGGATCGCCGCGCCGCCCAGTTCGGCCGCCGGAACCCCGTCAAAATCGCCCTGAAAACCACCCATGGGCGTGCGCGCCGCCCCCGCGATCATCACTTCCCGCATCTTCGCTTCTCCTCTTGAAAATCTGACACATGCTAACCGGATGTAAAGGAATCAGGTCTAGCGTTCTTTGTATTGCTTTTTTTATTACCATAGAGCGGGGATATGATGAAACTCGAGGTGACCAGTCACGATACGGTGAGCATTGTCACGGCACCCGGACCACGGATCGACGCCGCAGCCGCCATCCGGTTCAAGGAGGCAATGCGCGCGGCAACGAGCGACGGGCCGGATCATGTGGTGCTCGACCTGTCGCAGGTGCGCTTTGTCGATTCGAGCGGGCTTGGTGCGATCGTCGCGGCGATGAAGCAGATGGGCGCGGGCCGCAGGCTCGATCTGGCGGGGCTTGCGCCCGATGTGGCGAAGGTATTCCGGCTCACGCGCATGGACACGGTCTTTGTCATTCACGAGGACGCTGAAGCCTCGCTGCGCCGCGCTGCGGGCTGAATGCTGCGGCGACATGCAAGAGGGGTGACAGATGGCGAAGGCGTTTCACCGGCGAATCGCGGCTGACGGCATGGCCGTGCGCGCCCTGCTGGACGAGATGCGCGACTGGCTGTCGCAGGTGGGGCTGGATGATGCGTCATGCGGCAAGATCGAGATCGCGCTGGCCGAGGCGCTCAACAACGTGGTCGAGCACGCCTATGCCGGCACCCCCGGTGCGATCAGGATGGAGATGACGCATACGGAGGGCGACCTGCAAGTGACCCTGCGCGACAAGGGCGCTGCCCTGCCCCGCCTGCGCCCGCCCGCGGGCCACCCGCCTGCCTTGCATGACGAGCGCGACGCGCTGCCGGAGGGGGGATTCGGCTGGTTTCTGATTCGCAATCTCACGCGCGGGCTGCACTACGCGCGCGATGCCGGTGAAAACCGCCTTACCCTTGTCTTCGACCTCGAACACAGGACCGATCCGGCCCCATGAACCCCCTCCGCGCGACCGCCGCCCAGACCGGTCATGAAAAGAGCCTTTTCCAACCCCAGTGCCGCCGCAGAGCACTGTCACCAAGATCGCGTAGCTGCATATGGCTTCCCTCGGCGCTGCGCATCATTGCCCCCACCCGGTGCGCGGCGTCGAGGCCCCTGCCAAGGGCAGGAACCTCTTTGCGGGAACGCATTGGCTTTCCCTGACGACCGTCCTAACGTGCCACCCAGACCGGGATCACGGGAGGCGGATCATGCGCGATTTTCATGTGCCAGGACGTTCGGGGACATATGCGACCAACGCGATATGCGCCACCTCGCACCCGCTCGCCGCGAAAACCGCCATCGACATCCTCGAACGCGGCGGCAATGCCATGGATGCGGCCATCGCGGGCGCGGTGCTGCTGGGCTTTTGCGAGCCGCAGATGACCGGCATCGGCGGCGATTGCTTTGCGCTTTTCAATACTGTCGGCGACCGGACAATTCGCGCGCTCAACGGCTCGGGGCGCGCGCCCGCCGCTGCCTCGGCCGCAGCGCTGCGCGCCGCAGGCCACCAGGCCGTGCCGCTCCACAGCGCCCATGCCGTCACCATTCCCTGTGCCATCGACGCCTTTTGCCGGCTTGCCGACGATCACGGGCGGCTCGGCCTCGACGCGCTTCTGGCGCCCGCGATCCGCTATGCCGAAGAGGGCGTGCCGGTCGCGCCGCGGGTGGCCTTTGACTGGCCGCGCGCGGGCAAGGCGCTTCAGGGCCACGGGATCACCCATTTCACCCGCGGCGGCAGGCCGCTCAGGACAGGCGAGATCTTCCGCGCGCCCGGTCAGGCCGAGGTGCTGCGCCGCATCGCCAGGAACGGGCGCACCGCCTTTTACGAGGGCGAGGTGGCCGAGGACATGCTTGCCGCGCTGCGGGCGGCGAACGGCGTGCATGAGGCCACCGATTTCGCTGCCGCCGCAAGCAATTACACCGATCCGGTGAGCGGCGATTACAAATCCGCCACGCTGGTCGAGCATCCGCCAAACGGCCAGGGCGCGACGGCGATCCTGCTGCTCAACATCCTGAGCCATTTCGACCTCGCCGCGATGGACCCGCTCGGGGCCGAGCGCCTTCATATCGAGGCCGAGGCGACCAAGCTTGCCTATGACGCGCGCAACCGTTTCATCGCCGATCCCGATCACACGACACGGCTCGATCACATGCTCGCGACCGACACGGCGGCGCGGCTTGCCGCGCTCATCGACCCCAAGCGCGCCATGAAGGCGGCGCAGCCGCTCACCGAGGCGGTGCACCGCGACACGGTCTATATCACCGTGGTGGACCGCGACCGCATGGCGGTATCGTTGATCTGTTCGATCTTTCACGGCTTCGGCTCGGGCATCGCCTCGGAAAAATTCGGCATCCTGCTGCAAAACCGCGGCGCGGGGTTCACGCTGGAGGCGGGCCACCCGAACGAGCTGGCCGGGGGCAAGCGGCCCATGCATACGATCATTCCGGGGATGCTGACCGAGAAGGGCCGCGTGACCATGCCCTTCGGTGTCATGGGCGGGGCATATCAGCCCGCAGGCCACGCACGGCTCGTGTCGAACATCGTCGATTTCGGCATGGATGTTCAGACGGCCATCGACGCGCCGCGCGCCTTCGCCGACCCGGCGGGGCTCAGGATCGAACGCGGATTTGCGCCGGACGTGGCGCGCGCGCTGGCCGATCTCGGCCATGAGGTGATCGTGCCGCCCGAGCCGCTGGGAGGGGCGCAGGCGATCCGCATTCACGAAAGCGGCCTGCTGGAAGGCGGCAGCGACGCGCGCAAGGACGGCTGCGCCTTGGGGTATTGACCGCGCCGGCGCGCGCGGAGGAACCTCAGTTCAGCTGGAAACACAGCGGGTAATAGCCGTCCTCGAACGGGCCGAACAGGTCGGGGATGTCGGGATGATCCACCGGCTCGCCGGAATGGTCGGCGACAAGGTTCTGTTCGCTGACATAGGCCACATAATAGCTCTGCTCGTTCTCGGCGAGCAGGTGATAGAACGGCTGTTCGCGCCTGGGGCGGCTATCCTCGGGGATGGCGGCATACCATTCCTCGGTGTTTGAAAACTGCGGGTCCACGTCAAAGATCACCCCCCGAAAGGGATGTTTGCGGTGCCGCACCACCTGGCCCAAGGCGTATTTCGCGTTTGTCTTGATCATTTTCATTGCCCTAGCACAGATATTTACCGCTGCAAGCCGGGTTTGTCCAATCCCGGACGGAAAGCCACAGGAAACAGTCTGTGAGCGCAGCCGTGACAGACCGCAGCATCCATGCAGCCCGGACCTGCGGCGACGCTTGCGCCCTGCCCGCGCGCCTCACCACCGCCGCCGGACGCGTAGCCAGATCCCGTCGCGCCCGCGCACCGTCAGATGCGCCACCGGCATTGCCGGGCGGCTCTCGACCGCCTCGAACCGGAAAACCCGCACCAGCATCGCCAGCAGAAGCGGCCCCTCGATCATCGCAAACCCCGCCCCGGTGCAGACGCGCGGGCCAGCCGAAAAGGGCATATACGCGGTGCGCAGGCAGGCGCGCCCGTTTTCCGTGCCATAGCGCGCGGGATCGAACGCATCGGGCCGCTCCCACAGCCGCTCGTGGCGGTGCAGGTGCCAGGGGCTGAGTACCACCTGCGCGCCGCGCGCCACGTCGCGGCCGCGAAACCGCTCGGGGCATGTCGTCTCGCGCACCATCATCGGCACCGGCGGATAAAGCCGCAGGGTCTCGCGGAACACGTCGCGCGCCACCCGCAGCCGCCCCATATCGGCAAATTGCGGCGCGCGGGGGCCCATCACCTCTGCGGCCTCCGCCGCCACCCGCTCCTGCCAGTCGGGGAAGAGCGCCAGCAGATAAAGCGCCCAGGCCAGCGCCGAGGCGCTCGTCTCGTGCCCCGCCAGAAAGAAGATCGCCACCTGATCGACCATCTCTGCGGTGTCGAACCTCTCGCCCGTTTCGGGATCGGCGGTGGTCATGATCTTGGTGGCCAGATCGTCGGGCGCGCGCCCCGCCGCGATCTCGGCCATGCGCGCCGCCGTCAGCCCCTCGATAAGCCGCCTTATGCGCCGTGCCGTCGCTACCGTCGCGCGCCGGTGAAAGCGCGGAAACCAGCGCGGCAATGGGACAAAGGCGGCAAGGTTCAGCACCGGCTGCGTGCGCTGATGGGCCTTGAATTCCGCGAACACCCGCGCCGCCGTCGCATTCTCGATCGGCAGCGAAAACAGTGTGCGGAATATCACATCAGCGGCCGCGTGGCTTGTCTGCGCCTCGATCTCCACGGGCGCGCCATCCGCCAGCGCACCAAGCCGCGCGACCGCGCCCTCGCCCGCCGCCACCATCGCCGGAAATGTATCGCGCAGCCGCCCGCCCTCGAAGGCCGGGTCGATGATGCGCCGCTGCCGCTTCCATCTCTCGCCGTTGGTCACGAAAACCGACTCCCCGAGCAAGGGCCGCAACCCTTCCGAGACCCGCGTCGATTTGGGAAAATCATCGGGCCGCTCCCTGAGCACCAGATCGACAAGCGCAGGGTCGTTGCACAGGTAGGAGCGAAAGAACGGCGTGCGAAACTCCGCCATCCAGGCCCGATAGAGCCGCGCAGGCTGTGCCGAGAGGATATCGGCACGAAACAGTCGCAGATACCGCCAGAGAGAAACCCGCGCCGCCCGCGCCGGGGGCTTGGGCGGTATCATGGGGCGGTGCTCCGGTATCGCGACACCGCCCGCGCGATCCGCGCGGGCGAAGGCGCGCGGCCCGCGAACCGCGCGGCCAACGTCCTTGGTCCCGCGGTGATCGCAAAATAATCATAGTCATTGGGCCGGTCAAAGGCACATAGATACTGAAAATGCAGCCGGAAGAAGCGCCAGCGCAAGGCGCGCCACCGCTCGGGGGCAAGCGTCTGCGAGAAGGCCGCCGAGATCACCAGCGGCCAGCGCTTGCCCTCGGGGGCCACACCCGACACCGCCACCGGATCGCACAACGCAAAGGTGCATCCGTCGCCGGGTGCCGTCACGTCGAGCCAGAAAAGCTCTTCGCGGGTGCTCAGAAAGCCCAGATCGGCCCTGAGCCGCCAGGCGCGCGGCAGAAACGACACCATCGGCATCACCTGCCCGAGGCTGAGGAACGAGAGCGCCGGGCCGTCCCCCGGCACGCGCCCCTCGCGGATCAGATCGGCCAGCACCGAGACCGCCAGATGCGCGCCCGAGGAATGGCCCACCACCAGCACCTCGTCGCTTTCGCCCTGCAAAGCCTCGGCAATCGCGTCACAGAACTCGGCCAGCCGCGCCTCGAGCACCGGCGGGTTGGCCCCCAGATCGCGTGCCGAAAAGGCATAGTTATACATGAGATAATAGACATAGAACCGGCCATCCAGCCGGCGAAACCCCTCCAGCACCGGAGGCACCACCGCCAGCCCCGCCCAGGCCGCCCACGGCCGCCAGAGTGCCAGCACCCCACCCAGAAGCCACGCCGCCCAAAGCGCCAGCCCCAGTTGCACCAGCAGGAACCCCACCGGATAAAGCGCCGCGATAACCGGGCCTGCCCTGAGCCGCATCAGCCGGAAAAGCGCGCCCGTGCCGATATAGCCCGCCGCCGTGCGGATCGTTCGCAGATAGGTAGCCAGAATTCCCCGATCCATGCTGTCCTTGACGATATCGGACCAGGCCAGCACCTCAACGGCGGTCTCCACCGGCTCTCCCTCGATCCGCGCCGTGACCTCCCAGCCGAACCGCGCCGCCCCGCGCCCTGGCCGCAGGGCGATCTCATGGCCCGATACCGCCGCCTGCGCCGCCGCTTCCTTGCGGTATAGCTCGCGATAGCGGCGCGGCGGCACCGGATCGTAGCCGGGGATGTAAAAGACCCGGCGATTGCGCACGACGGTCATCTTCTCGCCCCGCGCAGCACCGGCCGGCGCCGCCATCACGCGGCCGCCGTGCAGATCAGCCGGTAGAGATGCCACGTCGCATGACCCAGAAGCGGCAGCACGATGAACAGCCCCAGAAAGCCCGGCACAAGCGCCGCGAAGGTCAGCCCGGCAATAAGCGCCGCCCAGGCCAGCATCGCCACAGGGTTTTCCATCACCAGGGTAACGCTTGTCAGCATGGCGGTGACGAAATCCACCTCCCGATCCAGCAGGAGCGGCAGCGAGATCACCGTGATCGCGTAGAGAAGCAGCGCAAAAGCGGCCCCCACCCCGCTGCCCACCACCAACATGCTCAGCCCCTCGCGCGTCAGATAGACATCAAGCGACGAGGACACGTTGGTCATCTCCGAAAGCCCGAGGAACAGCGCGAATATCATGTGCGCGAGGAAGAACCAGCACAAGAACACCATGATGATGATGGCACAGATCGAGGGCAGTTGCCGCCGCCTTTGATGCGCGATAACGGCAAGGATCTCGCGCGCCACAAGCGGCTCTCCCGCGCTCAGCCGGCGGCTCACCTCGTATAGCCCTACAGCGGCAAAGGGCCCCACCAGCGGAAAGCCGACCGCGGCGAAAACCAGCCAGTAGCTCTTGCCCGTGGCCCATGTAACGCCCGCCAGGACAAGGCCGACAACCACATAGACCCCGGCGAAAAGCACCGCATATCCCGGCGCGCGCCGCATGTCCGCCCACCCCCGGCGCAGCGCCTCGCCCAGCATGGCAAGGCTCACCTCGCCCATTTCCGGCACACCTTGGGGCCGCGTCACGGTCATCCTCGTCCTCCCGCTTTTCATGACAGCTTAGCCAGGCCCCCGGCGCGTGCAAGGATGGAAATCAGCCGCACAACTTGCGGCTTACCTTGGCGGGATCGAATAGGTCACGGTTGCGCGCGCCACCGGTTCTGCCATGCCCTCGGAGAAAATCAGCACATCGCCAACCGCCAGCATCCGGCCCAGCTTCAACAGCCGGCACTCGCCAATCAGGTCGGTATTCGCTACGGGCTTGCGCATGAAATCCATCGAACAACTCGTCGTCACCGCCATTGCCTTTGGCCCGACCATCGCCATGACCGCCAGATAAACCGCCACATCTGCAAGCGCAAAGGTCGATGGCCCCGAAACCGTGCCGCCCGGACGCAAATGCCGGTCCTCCACCAGCAGGCGCACGGTGATCCGCCGCTCGCCCACCTCATCGACGACGAAATCCGACGCGATCTGGGGAAATATCTCCGCGAGGAAGGCTGTCAGTTCCTCCGCCGTCATCTTCACGCCTGTCTTTACATCCATTTCTTTCCTCCGCCCCGTTGTGCGGCTAAGGTGACACCAATCGACGGAGGGAGACAAGATGCCAATTCTCGACCGCAGCGACGAGGGCGCGATCGCGCGCCTCACCCTGAATTCGCCCGGCAATCTCAACGCGCTCTCGGACGCGATGCTTGCCGCGCTCAAGGCCGAATTCGACCGGCTGGCGGGGGATCGCACGATTCGGGTGGTCACGCTCGGGGGCGCGGGCAAGGCGTTCTGCGCCGGGCACGATCTCAGGGAAATGCAGGCCGCGCGCCAGGCCCCCGACAAGGGGCGCGCCTATTTCGCCGATCTCTTCGCGCGCTGCGCCGCCGTGATGACGGCGATCCGCGACCTGCCCCAGCCGGTGATCGCCGCGCCCCATGGCATCGCCACCGCCGCGGGCTGCCAGCTCGTGGCCTCCTGCGACATGGCCGTGGCGGCGCATGGCACGCGCTTTGGCGTCAACGGCGTCAATATCGGGCTGTTCTGCTCCACGCCGATGGTGGCGCTCTCGCGCAACGTGCCGCGCAAGCAGGCGTTCGAGATGCTCACCACCGGCACCTTCATCGACGCGGAGCGCGCACAGGCGCTCGGCCTCATCAACCGCGCCGTGCCCGAAGAGCGGCTCGACGCCGAGGTGACCACGCTGGCCGAAACCGTCGCCGCCAAACTGGGCAGCGCCGTGCGCATCGGCAAACGCGCCTTTTACGAACAGCTCGAGATGGGGCTTGATGCCGCCTATGCCCATACCGGCGCGGTGATGGTCGAGAACATGCTCGACCGCGACACCGACGAGGGCATCGACGCCTTTCTCGACAAGCGCGCGCCCGGCTGGCAGCAATGACTCCCCTTTTCAAACCCCGCCCATTCGCCTAGATCGCGCGGCATGACAGAGGTTCTCAACATCGTCGGCGGCGGCATGGCCGGGTCCGAGGCCGCCTGGCAGGCCGCCAACATGGGCGTGGACGTCGTGATCCACGAAATGCGCCCCAGGGTGGGAACATTCGCGCATCGCACCGGCGATCTGGCCGAAATGGTCTGCTCCAACTCCTTCCGCTCCGATGATGACGAGCACAACGCCGTGGGGCTGCTGCACTGGGAGATGCGTGCGGCGGGCGGGCTCATCATGGACATGGCCGACCGCCACCGCCTGCCTGCGGGCGGCGCGCTGGCGGTGGACCGCGATGCCTTCTCCGCAGCGGTGACGGAGCGGCTGCGCGGTCATCCGAAGATCACCGTTCAAACCTCTGAAATCACGTATATTCCCGAGAATGGCCACTGGATCATCGCCACCGGCCCCCTGACCTCGGACGCGCTCGGCGCCGCCATCGCACACGAGACCGGGCGCGACGCGCTCGCCTTTTTCGACGCCATCGCCCCCATCGTCCATTTCGACAGCATCGACATGTCAAAGGCGTGGATGCAATCGCGATACGACAAGGGCGAAACCGACGAAGAACGCACCGCCTATATCAACTGCCCGATGGACAGGGACCAATACGAAGCCTTTATCGACGCGCTGCTTGCCGCCGAGAAGACCGAATTTCATGCGGGCGAGACCGCGACATATTTCGACGGCTGCCTGCCCATCGAGGTGATGGC